>CAYNQP010000188.1:0-7087 GCA_964399325.1 uncultured Pirellulales bacterium | reverse complement strand
AGGTCGTCGCTGCGATCAACCAGATGCAGATGGGCGACATGCCCAGCCTGGACGCGATCGTGCAAGAGGCTTACAACAAGCTGATCAAGTGTGATGCCGCGCAGAAGCACATCATCGTCATCACCGATGGCGATCCGGCCCCGCCCGCAAGGCAATTAGTCAACTTCCTGGTCAACGCCAAGATCACCTGTACGGGTGTGTGCATCTTTCCGCACATGCCGAACGGCGGGGCGAATCTGCAGAACCTGGCGATGGCCACCCAGGGGCGGTATTACGATGTTGCGGACCCGGCGGCGCTGCCGCAGATCTTCATCAAAGAAGCACAGGTGATACGCCGGTCCATGATTATCGAGCAGACGTTCGACCCGCAACTGGTCTATTCCCTTAGCGAGACGGTCAAGGGAATCGCGCCGCCTTGGCCGAAACTCGATGGCTACGTTTTGACGGGTCCCAAGGGCGGTCTGAACCAGCTCGTCATGACCAGTCGCGAAGCGGACCCGATCCTGGCGACGTGTCAGTCCGGCCTGGGTCGATGCGTGGCGTTCACGAGTTCCGCCGACAGTCGATGGGCCGGTCAGTGGATGCCGTGGTCGGGCTTCTCGCGCTTCTGGGAACAGGTCGTTCGTTGGGCGGGCCGGCCCGCGCAGTCGGCGGACTGTGAGATCTTTGCCGATGTGCAGGGACAGGATGTCACGGTCAACATCGAAGCTTCCGATGCCGATGGCAAGTTCCTGCAATTCGCTGGTATCGAGGGGCAAGTGCTCACGCCTGAGATGAAGGCCGAGGCACTCCAACTGACTCAGACGGGGCCGGGCCAGTACGCCGGGCGATTTCGCGCCGACGCCGCGGGCAGCTACATCGTCAACGTGCAGTACCGCAATATCGGCGCCGAAGAAGGCAATCGCCTGGCCAATACGATTGTGACGATTCCATTCGCTCCGGAGTTCCGCGATCTGTCCGACAATGCGCCGCTGCTCGAAGAGGTCAGCCGCATCACGGGCGGGCGGGTCTTGCCGTCCGATCCGAATCAGGCGCATCTGTATGACTACGCGGGCCTGAAGTTCCCCCAGACGCATCTGCCGCTGTTGAGGCCGTTGATGCTGATCTGGATCGCCCTGTTCCTGCTGGATGTGGCGGTGCGCCGCGTGGTGCTGAATGTCCGGGCCGCCCTGCGACGGGCCAAGGCCTGGGCTCTTTCGACCGCCGGGCGGCGCGAACAGGACGAGACGATCTCTCGCCTTCAGGCCAGACGCCGGAAGCTCCGCGAGCAGTGGTCGGCCCGCATGGCCCAGACGATTGTCACGAAACGTTACGATGGCGCGGAGAAATACGAAGGGCAGGTCCTGGGCAGCGAGCCGCAGCATAAAGTTGAGAAGCCCAAACCTGCGGAGGCCAAAGAGCCTCAAAAGAAGGAGCCCGTCCGAGAGGCTTCTCACATCGATCAACTTCTGAAAGCCAAACGCAAAGCAACCGGACAAAACGAGGACAAATTGTAGAGACGCAATATCTTGCGTCTCAGGAGTACGCCAAAATGACCATGAGCGAGAAAGAGGTGGAGAAACAATGTCGCGACTTCCGCGAGATGTTCCAGGCCCTGCGCCGCGAGGTCGGCAAGGTGATCGTCGGGCACGAGGAAGTCGTGGACAACGTGCTGATTAGTCTGTTCGGGGGTGGCCACGTACTCCTGGAAGGCGTGCCCGGGTTGGGCAAGACGCTGCTGGTGCGCACGCTCAGCTCGGCGTTCTCCCTGGAGTTTCGGCGGATTCAGTTTACGCCCGACCTGATGCCGGCCGACATCATGGGAACCAACATTGTGATGGAGGACCATGCCAGCGGCCGGCGCGAGTTTCAATTCCAGAAAGGTCCGATTTTCGGGCAGATCATCCTGGCCGACGAGGTCAACCGCGCCACGCCCAAGACGCAATCGGCGATGCTTGAGGCCATGCAGGAGCATAGTGTCACCAGCGGAGGGCAAGTGCGGAAGCTGCCCGAGCCCTTCATGGTCCTGGCGACGCAGAACCCGATCGAGCAGGAGGGGACCTACCCGCTTCCCGAAGCGCAGTTGGACCGGTTTTTCTTCAAGCTGCTCGTCGGCTACAGCGACCGCGAGCAGCTCAAGAGCATTCTGGACCGAACTACCACGGGCCAGGAGCCTCAGGCCGAGCGGGTGGCCGACGCGGGCAAGATTCTCTGGGCCCAGAAGCTGGTCCGGCGGGTCGTCATCGCCGAGCACGTCCAGGATTATGCGATTCGCCTGGTCCTGGCGACGCATCCCGAGGGCCGATTTGCGTCGGAGATGACCAATCGCTTCGTGCGGTTCGGCTCTTCGCCTCGCGGCGTGCAAGCCATTGTCCTGGCCGCCAAAGTCCGCGCCATGCTCGACGAGCGGTACCATGTTGGCTTCGACGATATCACGAGTTCAGTTCTGCCCGCGCTGCGACACCGCATCCTGTTGAACTTCGAGGGCCAGGCCGAGGGGATACGGACCGACGAGGTGCTGAATGATATCGTTGCGCATACGCCGCGAAGCTCGGAACTGAAGACTAAGGCATAGGTCGTATAGGACCAATGGGACCTGTTTGGAAATGCCCATGACGGCAACAAGAGCCACAGCCAGAAAACTGACCGAACTGCTGGACCCGAAGTTCATGGCCCGGCTGGACTCGCTTGACGTGCTGAGTCGCAAGATTCTGCAGGGCAAACTGCAGGGCGAACGCCGCTCCAAGCGACGGGGTCAGAGTGTGGAGTTTGCCGACCACCGGCCCTACGTCGTCGGCGATGACTTGCGGTTCGTGGACTGGAACATCTATGGGCGTCTCGATCAGTTATTCCTGAAACTGTTCCTGGAGGAGCAGGACCTGACGGTTCATATTCTGGCCGATGCGAGCGCCTCGATGAGCGTTGGGGACCCGTCCAAGGCCTTGTTTGCCAAGAGACTCGCCGCAGCGCTGGGTTACGTCAGCCTCGTGAACAGCAATCGGCTGACGGTCAGCTTGTTTGCCGACGGCTTGCGGACGCAATTGACGCACATGCGGGGGCGCAGTTATCTGCCGCAGATGACGGAGATGCTCCTGACGACCGATTGCGAGGGTTTCTCCGATTTCGAGAAGGCGTGTCAGGATACCGTCGCGGGCAGAATCGGCTCGGGCATAACGATTGTGATATCGGATTTCCTGTTCAAGCAAGGCTACGAAAGCGCCCTGCGGCGACTCATCGGCGCCAAGTATGACCTCTACGTGATTCAAGTGCTGTCACCACAGGAAATCTCGCCGGAGTTGGCGGGGGACTTGAAGCTGCGGGACATCGAAGACGCTGATATGGCCGAGATTACCGTCAGCTCGGCGCTGATCAAGTACTACAAGCGAAACCTCGCGGCCTACTGCAATGAGCTGAGCGACTTCTGCGTGCGTCGCGGGGCGGTCTACGTGCGGGCCAACTCCGCCGATTCAGTGGAGTCGTTGGTCTTGAACTATCTGAGGCGAATCCGCCTGTTGCGTTAGCGGCCGGCGAGAGAGACGTTTATGGAGTGGCTGACACCATTAGTCGGAGTGTATGCTGCCGCCGTTGCAGTTCCGCTGCTGCTGTTGCTCTATTTCCTCAAGCTCAAGCGGCGCGAGACGATTGTCTCCAGCACGCTGCTTTGGAAGCGAGCAGTCCAGGACTTGCAGGTCAATGCTCCGTTCCAGAGGCTTCGACGCAATCTGCTGCTGCTCCTCCAGTTGCTGGCCTTGATAGCGATGCTGCTGGCGCTGGCCGGACCGATCCTATCCTTGAGGCGGGGGCCGGGGCAGCGCTACGTCGTGCTTATCGACCGTTCGGCCAGCATGAACGCCACGGATGTGAAGCCAAGCCGGCTCGACGAGGCTCGGAAGCAGGCCAGAGTCTTTGTCGAGTCGATGCGCAGCGGGTCCGTCGTCTCGCTGCGCGATGTCTCCGACCATGCCATGGTAATTGCATTCGATAGCCATGCAAAGGTGATGTGCAACTTCACATCCGACAAACGCCAGCTCGCCGCGGCCATCGACGCTATCGAAGCGGGCGACGGAACGTCTCGATTGGGCGAGGCCGTGACCGTGGCGCGCGCCTTTGCCCAGTCCCCCGGCACCGACGACAGCATGCGCAACCCCGAGGCGCCGGCGCGTCTGGTGCTGTTCAGCGACGGACGCATCGGTGACCTGGATACGATCGTCGTGGCTCCCGACGAGCTGGCTTTTCATCGAATCGGTGATTCGGGTGACAACGTCGCCATTACGGCGATGAAGGTGCGTCGGTCTTATGAGCAGCCGGAGCAACTCGAAGTCTATGCGTCACTGGCGAACTACACCGCCCAGGCAGTCACGCGTGACGTGCAACTCGGGATCAGCGGGGACGTTCGCACGATTCGGTCGGTCACCATCCCGGCGCGGACGGCCGGCACCGCGGGCGGGGAGTCGGCGCCCGGGCAGGTGGCGGTCAGTTTCTCTCTTTCCCACAGCGGCGCCGGCGTCCTCGAAGTCCGCCAGTTGACGTCTGACGCCCTCGCCTGCGACGATGCCGCCTGGAGTGTCCTGGAACCACCGAAGCGACTCTCCGTTCTGCTGGTCACCGCAGGCAATCCGGTGCTGGAATCGGCGTTGCGCGCGTGTCCCATCGCCCGGCTCGATCCCTGCACGCCGGCCGGATTCGATGCGATTGATCCCGCCGTCCTCAGCGTGCAACAGCCGTACGACGTGATCGTGCTGGACAACCACGTTCCGGCGCATCTGCCGCGCTGTCGCTACATCGTCTTCGGGGCTCCCCCGAACGGCATCGACGTGAATTCGCCCGGCGAGTTGGAGAACCAGGTCGTCGTGGACTGGCGGACGCGACATCCGGTGCTGCAATACGTGAACTTGACGAACCTGTTCGCCGCCAAGAGCCGCGCGTTGCATCTGCCGCGCGATGCGGAGGTGCTGGCCGAGTTCAACGAATCGGCGGCCCTGGCCCTGGTGCGGCGCGGGGGCAGCACGTTTTTGCTGGCGAGCTTCGATATTCTGCAGAGCAACTGGCCGTTTGAGCCGGGGTTCGTTCTCTTCTGCTACAACGCGCTTAACTTTCTGGCGGCGCAGGTCGGCAACACCGAGCAGCACGAGCTTGAGGTCGCCCAGCCGATTGTCATTGAAGATGCCGTCACAGAGGTTTCGGCGCGAGTTGTCCAGCCGGACGGGTCTGAAGTCGAGCTGACGCCCGACCCCGGTGGGACCCTTCGTTTTGCAGGCACGTATCATGTCGGCGTCTATGCCGTGGAGGTCCCCGACCGGCCAACACGCGTCTATGCGGTCAACCTGGCGGACGCCGAAGAGAGTCGCGTCGAGCCGCAGCAGGAAATTGCCTTCTCGAGCGTGACCGTGGCAGCCGAGGAGCAGGGGGTTCGACGCGCCAACGTCCCTTTGTGGCCTTTGCTGGTGCTGGTGGCTTTGGCGCTTGTCTGCGTAGAGTGGCTCGCGTATAATTTCAAGGTGCGAATTTGAGATCAAACTTCGAACACGGCGGGAGTCTCAGATGTCCAAAATTCCAGTCACTTCTCTGATTGTGCTGGCGTGTGCCTCCTGCGTGAGTGCGGCGGGCAAGGTCGAGTTCAACGTGGATTTCTTCTGCGGCTGGGACGGGTACTACCGGCCCATGGAGTGGACCCCAATAGAGATCGGCATCAGCAGTGACTTGAAGGAGCCGTTTGCCGGGACGTTCACGATCTCGGCACGCCAGGATGGGCTCAACACGCTCAACGTTATCCGCAGCTTCGTCTTGACCCCGGACCTTCCGCAGAACCTTCCCCTGGTGACGAAGATTGCCTACGGGATGGGCGAGTGCGATCTGACCCTCCGCGATGGGCGCGGTCGGGTGCAATGGGAGTATTCGGCCAACCTGTGGGACTACTCGTCGCAGGCTCGTTTGCTGCGGCTGGTTCAGGAGCAGGACCTGCTCATCGGGATCGTAGGCCAGCCCCAATTCGGTCTGTTGCGCCTGTCGCGCGATGCCGCCTCCGAGTCCGACCGAGGTCCGGGTAAGGTATGGATCGGACGCAAAGTGGCCCGCGCGGTGCCGCGGGACTGGACGGGGTTCGTCAGTCTCGATGTGCTGGTGATGTACGACCCGGATTGGTCGCTGTTGCATCACGAGTCGTTGAAAGCGATCTCCGAATGGGTCTCGAACGGAGGCACGCTGCTGCTGGTTTTGGGCCAGCACCCACTGCCTCAGGACAGTCCCTTGGCCGAGACGATTCCGTTTCATATTGGCGAGCTGCGCCAGACTGCCGTTGCGTCTGACACTCTGGCGGAATGGGGATTGGATTCGAGGGCCGCCGAGCCCGTCACGACGTGGCCGTTGTTTCCGAAACCCGATGCGCTCCTGACTAAGCACGCGACGGCGGGTGAGGGTGGGTACCTCTATGGCCTAGGCAGCGTCGGCTTCGGACGGGTGGCGGTTCTGGGTTTTGAACCGTCGCAGTTGAGCGAAGGACAGACCACGCGGGCCGCGGCATTCTGGACCGCTCATATCAAGGCCTGTGTGGAGGATGATCCGGCCCAAGGGGCACGCCCCGGTACGCAGGTTAGAGGCCGGCACGGCCGCACCATGGTGCTGTCCAGGGATGGCGACGATGAGGCCGGCAATCGCAACGACAACATGTACCAGATCAGTGTCGCCCAGAGCGCCGGCAACCGGGTGATGGAATACCTGTATGAACTCAGTCAGATGAAACCCTTGAGCATCTGGTGGGTCATTCTCATTCTGACGACCTTGGCTCTCCTACTCGGTCCGGTGGACTATTTCGTGTTGAAACGCCTGGACCGACTGCCCTATACGTGGCTGACCAGTATGGGGTGGATTGTGGTCTTCACGGTCGGGGCGTACTATGGCGTCCAGGCCCTTCGCGGCGGGCGCATGCAGTTGCGGGCGGTCTCGGTGCTGGACGGCATTGCCGACAGCAACTGCGCCTGGGCCACGTACTACACGGGCCTGTTCGCTCCGCGCAGCGCCGATTATAAGCTCGAGGGGCTGGGCCCGCGCCAGTGGTGGTCCGGCATCGCACCGAGCCAGGAGCAGCTCTACGCTTACCAGCGCGAGGCGG
>CAYNQP010000187.1:0-7114 GCA_964399325.1 uncultured Pirellulales bacterium | reverse complement strand
CCGGTGGGACGATCTGTTCGGAAGGACGCTTCCCACCCGTTACGAGCCCGTGTGTATGTTTCAGTTGAGGCAGCCGCTGCTGCGCGATGCCTGGGACACGGTCAATCTGGCGGGTGTGAATATTGCCCGCCTGGAGTATCAGGCGGCCTTGCTGGGCTTTCGTCAGACGGCCGAAGAGGTTTCCACCGCGGTGGTACGAGCATATTGGCAGCTTCTGCAGGCCCGCCGCGATCTGGATATTCAGCGACGACTGCTGGCCAGAACGCTGGAGACTCTCTACAAGGTCGAGGGCCGACAAGAGATCGACGCGACTGACGTGCAGATTCAGCAGGCCAAGTCGTACACGAAGTCACGGCAAGGTATTCTATTGCAGCTTGAGAAGAGGGCAAGCGATGCCCAGGATGCTCTGGCACGGCTGCTGGCCGATCCTCAGATCAATACGCTCAGCCGCCTTGAGATTGTGCCTGTCAGTGTTCCCGATGCGACCGAAGAGATCCTCGAAAACTCAATTGCCGTCGAGCCCGCGCTGACATTGGCGATGGCAAGGAACCCGGCGGTTGAGCATGCCAAACTGGCGGTTGACGTTGCCGACATCAATGTGCGGGTCGCCCGCAACGGGGTAATGCCCCGGCTTGACCTGACGGGATCCGCCCGGACGCAAGGCTTGGCGCGGGGTCGCGCCGCCGCCGGCCACGAGATGATGAGCGGTGATTATGCCAGCTATGCCGTGGGTCTTAGCTTCGAGTACCCGCTGGGCGACCGGCAAAGATATGCCGAGTTGTCAAAGAGAAGACTAGAGCGGCGGAAGGCCCTTTCGACCCTGCACAATGTCGCCGACCAAGTGGCGACCCAGGTCAAAGAACGGATTCGCAAGGTAGAGACGAATCTTGCCGAGATCACGATTCAGCAGGAGGCTGCGGCCGCGGCTGGGACCTACTTACAGGCCTTGGAAGACTCCGAGGTGGTGCGGGAGCAGTTGACCGCCGAGTTCCTGCTCGTCAAACTCCAGGCCCAGGAGATTCTGGCCCAGGCCGAGCGGTCCGAGATCGAGGCGACGGTCGAGTTTAACATGGCTGTCGCGGAGTTGGCCCAGGCCACCGGGACCGTGCTGGAACTGCATCAGGTCGAGACATCGCTGCCCGCCACCAGTGCCGACCCCAACACGGCCGAGGCGCGGTAGCTACTCTCTCTGGGCAAATCCAAGGGTCTCGTCCAGCCAATGATCGGACCGGATCACGGCTTTACGCTGTTGGAGGGCCAGTCTCTCAGCTCGGAATTGCGCCAGGCGAAAGACCGATCTGAGCCAAGACGATGAAAGATCGTTCGAGCTGTCACCGCAGCGTTTCTTCAAGTACTTCACGATGCTCCCGGTGTATCGTGACACAAATTCATCTTCCAGAGAAACGATAGCCTGGGCACTGCCCGGGTCCCCCTGGCGCGCGCAGCGGCCGAAGAGCTGTCGATCGATGCGAGCGGACTCATTGTGTTCGGAGGCGATCACATGCAGGCCGCCGAGGTCCGCGACGCCGCGTCCCAGCTTGATATCTGTCCCTCGTCCGGCCATGTTCGTCGCCACGGTGATCCGACCGGTCTGACCTGCGGCGGCGATGATCTGGGCCTCTTCCCGATGACGAACGGCGTTAAGGATCTCGTGGTCCAGCTTCTCGGCGGCCAGCAGGCCACTGAGATACTCACTATCCCGGATGCTGCGTGTCCCGATGAGTACGGGCCGTCCGGTGCTATGGACTTGACGGATTTCAGATAAGATGCGCTGCCATTTGGCTTCCTTGGTTGGAAGGATCACGTCAGGCAAGACCTTTCTGGTGCAAGGGCGATTGGTGGGGATCACGACGACGCGCCGGTTGTAGATTTTCCAGAACTCGGTTGCCCCCTCCTGGGCCGTTCCCGTCATGCCGGCCAGCGTCCGGTACAGGCGAAAGAACCGCTGAAAGCTTAGGCGCGCGTAGGTGTCCTTGGGTGCTGTGACTTCCAGGTTCTCTTTGGCCTCGATGGCCTGGTGCAAACCGTCGCGCCACGTGCGGTCCGGCATGAGCCGCCCGGTGAAATCGTCCACGATAACCACCTTGCCGTCATCGAGTACGTAGTGGCGGTCACGCGTGTAGAGCTCCCGCGCGACTAGGGCTTGCGTGGCGAGTTCCTCTCGACGCCGCGCTCCTTGCCATATACCTGACAGAGGTGCGGCCATCTCGGCCAGATGCGCGCGGCCTCCATCGGTCAGTTCGATCTCTCGGTAGCGGGCATTGATCTGGTAGTCGGCTCCCTTCGTGAATCTGCCGGTGATGCGGGCGGCTACTTGAAAGGCTTCCACCTGCTGCGGATTCGGCGCCGGGCCGGAGATGATCAGCGGCGTGACTGCCTCGTCGACTAAGACGGAGTCCGCCTCATCGACGATGGCGAATTCGAGACCGCGCTGGAGGAGGCGGTCGAGAACAGGCCGGCCGATTCCGGATAGCTTGGCCAAGAGGGCGGAACTGAGCCCCCGGAGGCGGCCCATGACGAGCCGATCGCGCAGGAAATCCGCCGTGACCTCTTTGTTCGTACCGTAGGTGATGTCGGCCAGGTAGGCGTAGCGACGATCGTCGTTGGACATGCCCTGTTGGACGTAACCGACGCGTAGGCCGCAGAAGCGATAGACCCGGCCCATCCACTTGGCATCCCTCTGCGCCAGGTAGTCGTTGACCGTGATGATGTGGCAGCCTCGCCCGCGCCAACCGGCCACAACAGCCGGCATGGTGGCGGTCAGGGTCTTACCTTCGCCCGTGGCCATCTCCACGATATGCCCGCCGGCCAGCGCCAGGGCACCGGCGATCTGGACGGGGAAGGGTTTCTCGCCCAACTGCCGTGCAGCGACCTCCTGGACCAGGGCAAAGGCCCGGTCGAGATCGGCGGCCTGGTCGCGGTTACGCCGAAAGATCTCCCGTGATTCCGACGCCGCCTCGCGCAGCTTGTGATCGGTCATATTCGAGAAGTGCTTCTCCCACGCGAGCACCTTCTTGGCGCGGCGCAGGAGCCAGCGCTGTCGCGGCCAGGGACGCCCCAGCAGTCCGACCCCCGCTTGCCACGCGGCGTCGAGTCCGCGCGGAAGCGGCTTGTTCTTGACGCGGTGGCTGAGCATCTGCCAGGTGGCGCTGGGAATTGGCTCCATATCAGATGTGGAACCTCCTTTGGAACAGCCGACGTGCCGCTTGCCACCATTGCACCAAGAGCGGCTTGGGCCGCATCCGAATCCGGGCCACGACCCGCTGGCCGGTCAGTAGCTTCGCCGAGTCATCGCCGGACGGCTTGATGCGAATCTCAAAGAACCGCTCGGCCGTCTTGGTGGCTTGGGGGTCTTGGGGATTGGTGGCCATGTGCCCCCCGGCGCCGTACCCCAGGGCCGCCGACGGCAGCACGTCGTGTCCAGCGGGGAAGATCTTATCGATCTGCCCGGACAGCTTGATGTCAGGCCGGCCTCTCGGTCTTATCTCGACCCGTCCGTCGGCTTCTTCGACCAACGTTGCGACCAAGTCCTGGCCTGCCGTGGCGCGGATGATGAGTTGGTCCAGACTTCCGACAAACCCCAGACTCTGGCCCCGGCGGACATAGGTGCCTGGGAGGCGATCGATCTCTGGGGCGACCCAGATACCCGCAAAAGGGGCGGGCAGATTCAGGGAGGCCAACTCCCTTTCCACGCGTGCTATCTTTTCGTCCAGGGCCAGAATCTGCTCATCCACAATCTGCGCCGCGGCCACCTCCTGCATCTGGGCGAGCCGACGTCTGACTATCAAGGCGCGTCTTTCGGCAGCGAGTTCTTCCCGTTGCGACTCGAGTTCGCGGCTGACCGCACGCACCAAGGGCGCGCCGTCCGGAACGGCAGCCGACTCGGTGGGCAGGTAGTCTGTCACGAATCCGTCGCTCTCGGCGAACACCAGCGCGAACTGCTGCGGCTCGACCACACCCTCGACCCGCCAATGATCGGGCATCCGCACCATTCCCAAGCAGACGCAGAGCGCCGCCAGCACCGCCAGTGTTGATACCCCCGCACGGAATCGATGTCGATGCAGCTCCGGACCGGTGAACAAGAATCGCAGGAATTTTCCCACCGGGACCAGAAGCCACGCTACGAGGGCCGAGAACGCCAGGAGAGGCACGAGGATGAAGAACTGTTCGGGCAGGCGGTTGTTCAGAAATAGCAGAATCCTCACCGAGATGTACACCCGGTAGGCGGTGGAGGCAATGCCAAAGACGACAAACCAGATCCTCTCACCGGATGAATACGCCGGGTTCTGTGTCTTCTTGAGGCCCCAGAGATGACGCTTCACCAGGTAGTAGAGGTAATTCTTGGCCCGCTGGCTCAGGTTCGGGATCTCCACCAGATCAGACAGGACATAGTAGGCGTCGAACCGCAGCAGGGGGTTGCCGTTGAACAAGAGCGTCGAGACGCTGGCGACGAAGATGATGTTGTACATCACGCTGTGGAGCGTCCCCGGTGCGGTCTGGGTCCAGACGATCGCGGCGACCGAGGCGATGGCCAGCTCCGCCATGATGCCGGCCATGCCTACAATCGCCCGGTGCCACTTATGGCGGAAGGCCCAAGCACTGGAGGCGTCGACGTAGGGCAGGGGGACCAGGACCAGGAACATGACTCCCATCGTGTGGACTTCTCCGCCGTTTCGGTTGAGTCGCCCAAATCGCTTGCACGCAAAGGCGTGGCTGAATTCGTGACAGACCTTTGTCGCTATGAGGCTCAGATAAAGAAAAGCCAGATTCCCCGGGTCGAGGACATTGGAGCTCTGCCTGACCAATTCCTGCAGGTTGCCGATGACATAGTATAGACCGGTGGTGATAAGCCCCAACCACAGCACCAAGCCCAGCCAACTGAAAAGGACGCCGACCACTCCCACCCAGCGGTCGAGCAGCCTGTCCGGATCGAGCAGGGGAATGCGGGCAAACAAGAGATTGGACAGATAGCCCAAGACTTCCCGTCTGACGCGTTTGCGGTAGCGATTGAACAGGTTCTCCGTGTCCGGCGGCAGGTCCCCATAGAGCAGGTTCATCGTATGAAGCTGGCCGAGCAGTTGGATGGCCTCGCCTTGGGTAGGGGCGAGATCGCCATGGTGCTCATTGCAGCGTTGCCAAACCTCAGTGACGGTATGGCGGCCGTCGAGAGCGCCCACAAAGGCATAGGCTGCGGGGCTCAGTCGTGAGTATTGACTATCGGCGGGGTTCTCCAGGACGTACCAGAGTTGCCCGCGGAAGTGCTGCTTGTAGACCTTGACGCCGGACAGTAGCCGCGGCCGCAGATCGGCCACACGGTACCAGGACTCGTGAAATGTCGGACGGTCGACCGCCAAGGCCTTGCTCCCATTCAAATCCAGAGCTTCATACGCACCCAGTTAACCAGCTTCCGCGTCCATATCCAGACGTAGTGTCTCTTGCCGAGGGTGACCTTGGCCACCCCTTCCATGCCCGGCCGCATCCACGGCTGGATTTCCAGCAGACGAGCCCGCACCTTGAAGACGTTGCGGTTGTCGACCAGTTCGGCGGCCGGATCGATACGCTCCACGACGAATTCAATCCGTCGCGAGGGATAGGAGACGGTGGCCAGATAGCCGTGCTGGTCTACGGCGACATCGAATATCTGGTCTTCCGGCACGCGCAGTTGAGCGCGCAACGACTCTAGGGGAGCAACCTCAAAGAGGGCGTCGCCGGTCTTGACGGGCGCCCCAATCTGCCGTTTCAAGTCCCCGGTGACCACCGTGCCGCTGGCGGAGGCGATGATCTTCGCCCGATTGATGAAGTACTCGTTCAGTTGGATTTGCGACTGTGCTTTATCCGCGTTCGCTTGCGCAATCTGGGCCTGGGCGGTTTCGCTGTCGCGCATGGCCGCGGCCATCTCCTTGAGATAGCCGGCCTGTTCGGCCTTGGCCGCCGCCAATCTCAACCGCAGTTCAGCGGTATCCAGTTCCACCAGGACGGTTCGGCCCTGTTCAACGGCGTCACCGACCTCGACATGAACGTTCTTCAGAAAGCCGTCAAAGGGGGCGCAGAGCGTGTGTTGCTCAGTCGCTTCCAGCACGAAGGACGCTTCGGCCCGGTATTGGCCCTGGGCAAAGGCCAGGAACAGAATCAGGCCGAAGATAGCCACGGATAACAGCTTGGCCCAGGTGCGCTCGGCTCCTACCAGGACCGCCAAGGCTTTCCGAGTCTTGGCGGCCACTCGCGCACCCATCCAGCGATCGTGCTCGTGCAGATTAACCAGTCTCGGTGTGCAAAGATCGCACGTCAGGCGGATGGACTCCGTCTCTTCAACACCGAACGGCCGGTCTGGCGGACGCTGCAAAAGCAGAACACCTGGGACCTTGCCATTATGCCGCAGAGGCAAGCTTAGGATACTTGCCGGCCCGTGTTGGCTCGACAGCTCCGACGTCACGCGACTGATGTACGTGGCGTCCGGAGCCGCCGGCAAGACGATCTCGCCGTCCTGGTCCAGGCACTCCTCCATGGCGGCTTCAATGTCCTGGATGAGCTTCATTTTCCGGGCAAAGTGCTCGGTGTGGCTCATTGCCTCCAGCCGCACATAGCGGCCCCGCAGAAAACCGAGGCAGGCTCGCTCGCAGCCCCATTGAGTGGCCACTTCGTTACAGAAGGCCATCGCGGTGGCTCTGAATCGCTTGTGTTCGTTGATGGCCGAAAGGACTGCCATTGCTCTGTGGAGCTTCTCCACGGGTCTCCCCTTCATAGCGGCCGTAAATATCCACGAATCTCAGCTTCTGCCCAAGCAAACCATTGTCATTATATACGGTTGGGGTAAGAAGAAAAGCAGGATTCAGATGAGCAATGTTACTTTCTTCGTTGGTCCGCTCGGCGTTGGGCCTTTGGCACGCTACGCGCGTCTGACGTCATTGACTTTCGTGCCATCGCGCGATAGACTCAGCACTATGGCTTTCAGATCGGAACGTAGAATTATCTGCCGTCGCACCATTTCGGCCCCGATTCTTGCCGGCATGACGTTGCTGGTCGTGCTGGGATCGGCCTGTGCGGATACCGAACGGCCGTCGACAGCACAGCAGGGCACCCAGAAGCGATGGACACATATCGAGTTCGTGGAGCA
>CAYNQP010000186.1:0-7193 GCA_964399325.1 uncultured Pirellulales bacterium | reverse complement strand
TCTTGAAGCCCAAGCACTCGCCCTTCACAAAGCTCGTCATTGCGATCCTGATCGCCCTGTTCTGGAATGGTGTCATCTCCTTTCTGTTGGCCGAGGTGATTGACGGCTTCCGTCACGGACATCCGAACTGGTTCCTGACGTTGTTCTCGGTGCCTTTCGTGGCCATCGGTCTCGGCATGTTGGCGTATGATGTCTACCGGTTCCTGGCCCTGTTCAACCCGCGTCCGCAACTGCACGTCAGCTCGACCGCGATCCCCCTGGGCGGGACGGCCGAGCTGCGCTGGTGTCTTTCGGGCCAGGTCAGTCGCATCCGCGAGCTGACGGTCAAGCTGCAGGGCGTCGAGCAGGCGACGTATCGCCGGGGCACGCGCACGCATACGGACCGAAACACCTTCTACGAGATGGAGATGTACCGAACGCAAACTGCGGGCACGATCGCCGCCGGGCAGGTGGGATTCATCATCCCCCAGGATACGATGCACTCGTTCGAGGCCGACAACAACAAAATCCTCTGGAGTCTGGACGTCCGCGGCGACATCCAGCGCTGGCCCGATGTGAAGCAATCGTTCCCGATCAAGGTTGTGCCGACGGCGTGTTGAGCGAAAAGGATCCGTATGAGTGAGCTTGATATCGAACTGCGTGACAGTAAGACCAGCTACGCCCCGGGCGAAACGGTGCGCGGCGCGGTTCAATGGAACCTGCAAGCCAATCCGCGTCGTCTCGATCTGTCGCTTCTGTGGTACACCGCAGGTAAGGGCACGCGCGACGTCGGCGTCATCGAGACGCTTGCCATCGACAATCCCGGCTCTTTGGGCTCGAAGGATTTCACCTTCACCTTGCCCCATGGGCCTTACAGCTTCTCAGGAAAACTCATCTCATTGATCTGGGTGATGGAACTGACCTGCTCGCCTGGAGACCAGACCGTGCGTCAGGAAATCACCGTCTCGCCCACCGGGCGCGAGATCGTTTTGGACCGACAACCATGAAAGCTCGTGACAATCCTTTCGGCGTCGATTGCGTACACCGCATTCGCTATCGGCCGTTCGATACCACCTTCGAGGAGATCCTCGCTCGGCTGGACAAGCTGAATTACCGAGCGGCTATCGTCGGTCCGGAAGGCTCCGGGAAGACCACGCTGCTTGAGGACTTGCAGGTCGCTCTCGAACAGAGAGGCTTCAGGACGCGGATGGTCTTCGCCAATGACACGCGTCCCTTCACGGACGCGGCGTGCCGGCGGCTTCTCTCGGAACTGCCGCCCGGCGAGATCATCCTGCTCGACGGCGCCGACGCCATCGGCCCGGCGTCCTGGCGGCTGCTGCGGCACCGCACCATCCAGCACGCCCGCGGCCTCGTCATCACGTCGCACCGTCGCGGCCGCTTCCCCACGCTGATCGACTGCCGCACCACGCCGGCACTGCTGCGAGAGATCGTAAGCGACCTCGTCGCGCCCAGCCATGACATCCCCCGCGGCCTGCTCGACCGCCTCTACAACGAGCACCAAGGCAATATCCGCGACTGCCTCCGCGAACTCTACGACCTCCTGGCTGCTGACCGAGTCCTGTAAGAGTTTTTGCGCCCCGGGTTTCCTGCCAATCTCGCAGGCAGCAGGGCGAGCAAGTGCGAAAGCAAAACCACCCTCCTAGGAATCGGGGAAGGGACTCCTCCTATCGCGTCCTGACCGCAGGTCCCACGTGGAACCACGGCCCTGATCGACATTTCACCTCTACCTCAGAACTGGGTGCATCTGCCACCATCGAATCCTCACGGGGCACAATTGTTTGGCGGTGGACACCAGCCCCAGCAAGGGAAACAGCCGCATTGGGGACAATAGACCTGGGTGAATGCCGAGCCCATGCCACAGAACACCGGCTGCGGGAACATGCAGTATGGCCAGCAGCCGCATTCACTATAGTCCATCCACACTCTGACTACGACTGCGTACATACCGCACTTCGCCTTGTCCAGAAGTTTCACCGACTCGGGCCCGCGACATGTGCAACTGCACAGGCTTGTGCATTTCAGGCGGACGTCAAAATAGATGGTGTTGCCATAGACGGTTGTCTTCGTGCCGGCGACGGCCCATTGCCCGGTGCCGCAGACCTTCACCTGCGCCCTCAGAGGTTCACCGCAGGCGGTCGGGCCGATGCTCACATCGACTTTGCAGTAGCCCAAGGCGACACTGCTCATGCCCAGCACCAACAACAGCAACAATGCATACTTCTTCATAGGTTACCTCCATGCGAAAAAGACGTTTTCCCCCATAACCATCGGTCCTTCCCCAATGGGTGGTCTACTTTCCAGATGACCAGCACACCCCCCGCGCAGCCAAGGCGCGTGTGCAATCGACGTGGGCCTTGGCAGATTCTTGTCAAGCTGTTCTCGACAGGCATAACAAGCGTGGAGCGCGGTGGCGAGATACGCGAAACATGACGAGCGTGCCACGCTCTCATCCACGATGTCATGCGATGATAATATCGGGTGTGAGCCTAACGAGCCCTGGACCGAGTCGTCAATCGGGGAAACTACGTATTTTCGCCGGCGCTGACGAGAAAAACCGCGTGTAGCTACGAGAATTGCGCGGAACCGGTGCGTTGCAGCCTGGAGACAACGAGGGCTATCTTATCTTGTAGCTGACGGACATGCCGTCGTTCTTCTCCATTGAGGCCCGGATGATGACGGTATCGTAGTCGGGGCTGTTCTGGACGTAGTCGAGGTAATCTCTCATCGCCCTGGCCGACTGGATCACATTGTCGGCTACGACGACCGCGCCGGGCGCCAGCTTGTCCTCTATGAGCTTGAGGTATTTGAGGTAGTCACTCTTGAGGGCGTCGATGAACACGAAATCGATAGGGCCCTCGATCGTAGGCAGCGTCTGGAGTGCGTCGCCCTCGACGCAGGTAACGACGTTCTCCAGGCCGACTTTGGCGAGATTCTCTCGGCATTCTCTGGCGGCGCGCGGGTCGATTTCGAGCGTGTCGAGGTGGCCGCCGGTGCGTTCGAAGGCGATCCCCATGTTGACCGCGCCGAAGCCGCTGGCCGAGCCGACCTCCACGCCGCGCTTGGCGCCGCCGCTCTCGACCAGAATGCGGAGCATCATCGCGTCACCGGGCGTGGTGTTCAGGCCGGTCCGTCGGAAATCGTCGATGAACTTCTTCCTGAACTGCGGGCTCTTCTTGTCCTGATCGGCGGCGTAGCCGGCCAGAGCGGCCAGCATCATGACAGTGATCCCCAACGTGATGGCAGCAAGACGGTTGCGTTTCACGGTGTTCTCCTTCTGCGTTGCGTATTGTGGCCTAGGCCGTCACGGCCAGCGTGCTGTTGATCCTCGCGATGGCCTCGTCGATTTCGGCGGTGTTCTTGAAGCCGATGACCACGGCGTCGGTCACGTCGGATTGCATGACGAAACGAATCGCCTTCTCGCGGTCCTCAGGATTGACAAAGGCGCCTTCGCCGATGAGTTTCATGCCGATGACGCCGCGTTTCTTCTCGCGCATCAGCTTGACCTGCTCCATCACGGGCGGCAGGTGCGAGGCATTGCTCCTGGCATTCCATGACGTCCCGGGTGTGTCGATCAGCGTGCCCTGCGGATTGATCCGCACCAGGTGCACATCGACCCAGTCGGCCTCGACCGACCGCTTCAAAGCCGGCAGGCTGTGGCACGAGACGCCATGGGCGCGGATAATCTGCTTGTCCTTGGCCTTTTGCAGGGCGTCGATGACGCGCTTGTGGCTCTCGTCCCAGTCGCCTTGCGTCACGCAATGCACGAGCAGACTGTCGATATACTCAACGCCCAACTCCTTGCGGTAGCGGTCGAGGACCTCCATCGGCTTCTCGGGCACGCCCGGCATTTTGCTCTGGATGAAGAGCTTCTCGCGGGGCAGGCCCTTGATCGCCTCGCGGACGAACTCATGGGTACGGTAGGCCTCGGCGGTATCGATGTAGGTAACACCCTGATCGTAGGCGTAGCGGAAAAGCTTGGTGAAGCCGTCCTGGCCGAGGGCCCGCTGGACATTGCCGTTCTTGCTGCCGGTACCGAAACCGAGCCGGCTGAGCTTGATGCCGGTCTGGCCCAGGGTCATCTGGTCGATAGCGGTTCGCTTCGGTGCATAAGCGGCGGCCCGCAGTGCCACCGGAGACAAGAAGATGCCACCAGCCACGGCGGCTGTTTTCGTGATGAACTGACGTCGGGAAATCTCTCTTCGATGCATGGGTAAGCCCCCTTACTGAAACGGTTGAACCTCCTGGGTGACCTTGACCTGCCATGTGCCGCCGGTCCCGGCGCTCGGTCCGTACGGCTGCAACTGTACCGTTGACATCATGCCACAGTTCATTCCGCGCCACAACTACTATTCGACCTCCTCGCCGTCTTTCAATGATGCACAATCGGCAGGAGTATGTGCGATGGATGTTTGGCGTCCATATAAATGGTGTTGGTGGCGATTTGCGTCTTCTCATCGGTGCCGGAGGGCTTGCCTGTGTTCGGGTTAGGCTCGAACCGCGGCGCGTTGCTCGAGGACAGTGCGACCCGGATACGGTGACCCGGGCTGAACACCAAGCTGGTGGCCCAGAGATCGATTTCGAGTTCGTAGATCTTGCCCGGCTCCATAAGTTCGCTCTTCTCCACGGAGTCTCGGTGTCGTGCTCGAATGATCCCGTCCAGGACGATCATACTGCGGCCGTCCGGATAGACATCGCATAGCTTGGCGGCGAAGTCCGTATCCGTGGTGGTCGAGGAGGCCCAGAGTTTGACCTTCACAGGCCCGGTGATTTCAATGTATCTGTCCAGCTTAGGCGAGTCGAACAGCAGGACATCGGGCCGGTCTTCGACGCGGCGCTGGTCCTTGGGCCCTTTAGCAATGGTCAGGTTGGCCCCGCCCATGGTGGGGACGGGACTCTGCGGGTCATAGTCGAACGAAAGGGACTCGAAGAGGTCTTTGGGCGGGCCCAGCCGCAGCCTTTTGTCGGCGTGGAAATAGACTTTTCTGACATCGGTCGGAATGGGCCAGTCCGCGGCGGTGCGCCAGCGGTTGCCCGGCGTGTTGGGATCACTAGGGTCACCCATCACGAAGTACTGGACGACGGGAATCTTCTCGATACCTTGCCCGTCCTTCTTCATCCATGCGTCGAACCAATTCCACATATCGGCCGCCTCGGGGCTGCCGGCGTTGGGGAAGACGAGGTCTTCGTTGCGCCCGTGACCGTAGGCTCCCATGACCAGGCGGCACTTGCCCCGGGCGCCCTGGTCGCCTTGCTTCTGCACCGCTACGAAGCTGTTCAGTGTCCCGGTGGCGAAGATGTCGTACCAGCCGCCCACAAACATGGTCGGCACGTTGACGCGAGAGGCGACCGGCTCCGCATCAAGGGCCTTCCAGAAATCATCGTAGTCCGGATGCGCGCGAACCAGTTGCAGGTTCTGCGGATCGAATTTCTCGTTGTTCAGCCAACCTTCAACGAGACTCTTGCGAAAGGCCCCGCCCTGATAGGCGGCCTGGTGGTACATGCTGGAGAAGGCCAGGCCGACGTGGCAGCAGACCAAGTGCGGCGGCCGGCTCGGAGCCATCATGTTCAAAGCGATCCCGGGGGCGCTCATGCCGGAGCCGCCGACTCTGCCATTGGACCACGATTGTCCGGCGATCCATTCGACCGTATCGTAGCCGTCCTGATGCTCGCCCCATCCATCGTACGCAAAGACGGGGTAGTCCTGCCCCTCGGAATTGAATCGGCCGCGAAAATCCTGAACGACGAGAGCGTAGCCGCGATTGTTGGCCTCCGGCGTCAGTCCCTCGGCACCGTCCTTGCCGTATGGGGTGCGAACCAGGATTGATGGCCAGGGCCCGTCACCCTGGGGAAGGTAGACGTAAGTGGCGAGCTTGACGCCGTCTCGCATCGGGACCATGACGGTCCGGCTGGGGGCCGCCTGGCAGAGTGACGAGCAGACGAACGCTCCGGCGAGAGTCACGATCAACACGGCGGAGAATACCGAACGTTTCATTGCAGATCTCCAATCTTCTGGGGCATGGCCTACCGCCTGCAAGTGTGCTGGAAACATGGGAAATGACGCTTGCACAGCTCTTGTCTCCAGCCTACCGGTTAGCCTGGGGGCCATTGTACGGTCTTGTCCCTGCAAGTGCAACGCCTCAACCGGAATCGGCTCGAATGTCCCGATGGAGGGGGCCCGCCGCCCGCTGAACCGGTCTCTTCCAGTCGCCGCCCAATCATGGGGTTGCCAAATCCCCGCCGGGCGGTTATGGTATCCGGCGCGGTGATGTGACGCAGGAGTATGCCTTTGAATGCGAATACTGACGGTTTGATTCAGACAAAAGGTCTGACCAAAGTCTATGCAACGGGCCCCGTCGAGGTGGTCGCGCTACGGGACGTGACTCTATCGGTCGGCCGGGGACGCTTCGTCGGTGTGACCGGGACATCGGGGTCGGGCAAGTCCACGCTCATGAATCTGCTGGGTGGCTTGGACACTCCGTCGTCGGGAAGCATCTGTGTCGAGGGCCGACTGATTTCCGACCTGAGCAAGGCGGAGCTGGCCCTGTTTCGCCGCAACACGGTCGGGATGATCTTCCAGTCGTTCAACCTTGTCGTGTCCCACTCGGCTCTTGATAACGTGACGTTGCCGCTGCTGTTTGCCGGAGTGGCCAAGCGCGAGCGCGCCCGGCGCGCGGCCGAGTTGCTGCAAACGGTTGGGCTGGAAACCCGGAGCAGCCATCGCCCCAGCCAACTGTCGGGAGGCGAGCAGCAACGGGTCGCGATTGCCCGGGCGCTGGTCAACCGGCCCCGGATTCTGCTGGCGGACGAACCGACGGGCAACCTGGACAGCAAAACATCCCGACAAATCGTGCAGATCCTCTCCGACCTGAGAACCGCCCAGGACTTGACAATCGTGATGATCTCCCATGAAGAGGCACTACTGCGCGAGTTTGCCGACGAAATCGTGTATTTACAGGATGGAGCGGTCAGTTCGCTGGAAACGTTGAGGCCGGAGCTATGAGAAGTTCGGACTATATCGAGCAAGCATGCGCCAACTTGTGGAAGAAGAAGCTGCGCACGTTCCTGACAACGTCCGGCGTGGTGATCGGCATCGGCGCGCTGGTCTGCATGTTCGCCTTCGGGCAAGGCGTCCAGCGGAACATCCAGCAGCAATTCGAACAGCTCGATCTGCTCAATTACATCACCGCCTCCGT
>CAYNQP010000185.1:0-7244 GCA_964399325.1 uncultured Pirellulales bacterium | reverse complement strand
TTGACACGGTCGTTGTATTGGACATCGAAGGCGAGCCTGACATCGCGCCGACCATGACGGAACAAACCCGAGTTGGAGCAAGATCATGAGTCAGAACAGACAATGGATTACCACGCGAGCCATGGGCACTGCCCTGCTGGCGACGGTGCTCGTTGCCGGCTGCAATCAGGATATGCAGACCAAACTGACCGGGAAGAAGCCCCTGACCAAAGACGAGCGGATGGAATGGTGGCGCGACGCCCGATTCGGGATGTTTGTGCATTGGGGTTTATATTCTGTCCCGGCCGGCACGTACAACGGCAAGCGGATCGACGGTCTCGGCGAATGGATCATGCAGAACGCCCAGATTCCCGTCGAGGAGTATGAGAAGTTCGCTCCCAAGTTCGATCCCATCGGATTCAATGCCGACGAATGGGTACGCACCGTCAAGAATGCGGGCATGAAGTACATCGTCATTACCAGCAAGCACCATGACGGCTTCTGCCTGTGGGACTCGAAGGTCACGAACTGGGATATCATGGACGCCACGCCGTTCCAGCGTGACATCCTGGCGGAGCTGTCCAAGGCATGCAAGAAGCACGGGATCAAGCTCTGCTTCTATCACTCGATCATGGACTGGCATCACCGGGACGCCCAGGGGCTATTCTACCCCAATTACAACGACACGTCCCGATCGAACGCGGACTTCGGCCGCTACGTCGAGAGCTACCTCAAGCCCCAATTGGCCGAGCTGCTGACCAACTACGGCCCCATCGGCGTCCTCTGGTTCGACGGCGAATGGATCAAGGACTGGACCGAGCCCATGGGCAAAGAGATGTTCGACTATCTGCACACCTTTCAGCCCGCCCTCATCATCAACAATCGGGTGGGCAAGGGCCGCAAAGGTATGGAGGGCCTCAGCAAGAGCGATGAATATACCGGCGACTTCGGGACGCCCGAGCAGCAGATTCCCGCGACGGGCCTGCCCGGCGTGGACTGGGAAACCTGCATGACCATGAACGACACGTGGGGCTACAAATCCTACGACGAGAACTGGAAGTCCACCGAGGACCTGCTGCGGAAGCTGGCTGATATCGCCAGCAAAGGCGGCAACTTCCTGCTGAACGTCGGCCCGACACCCGAGGGGCTCATCCCGCGTCCCAGCGTCCAGCGGCTCGAAGCCATGGGCCGATGGATGGCCGTCAACAGCGAGAGCGTCTACGGCACCCAGGCGAGCCCCATCGGCATGCCCGCGTGGGGTCGCTGCACCGCCAAGGACGACAAGCTGTACCTGCACGTTTTCGACTGGCCTGCGGACGGCACGCTCGAGGTCCCGCTCGCCCAGGCGGACGTTCGCAAGGCGTATCTGCTGGCCGATAAGAAGAAGGCACCGCTCTCGGTGACGTGTGAAGATGACAAGGTCGTTGTCTCGGTACCGAACAAAGAGCCGGACGCGATAAATAGTGTGGTCGTACTCGTACTCAATGACAAGTAAGAACGAAACCATCGTTATCAAGAACGCGTGTTGGTGAAGGAGTAACAGGATATGAAACTCAAACCATTGGATGACAGAGTTGTGATTAAGCCGTTGGAGGCCCAGGAAAAGACCACCGGTGGGATCTTCCTGCCGGATACCGCCAGAGAGAAACCGCAGATCGGCAAAGTCATCTGGGTCGGTCCCGGCAAGGTGAACGACGACGGCAAGCGGGCCGCCCTGTCCGTCAAGAAGAACGACGAGGTCATCTACGGCAAGTACATGGGCAATGATGTCGAAATCGACGGTGAGAAGTACGTCATCGTACGTGAGAGCGACCTCTTGGGCATCGTCGAGAAGTAGAGCGAAGAATGACATACGTGACTGATCCCGGTCGACGGCCGGAGACGGATTTTTAGAGGACGAAGAAAATGGCAAAGCAATTGATGTTTGACGATGTAGCGCGGACCGCCCTACGGGATGGTCTGAAGGAGCTGGCGGCCGCCGTCAAAGTCACTCTCGGGCCCACCGGTCGCAACGTCGTGTTGCAGAAGAGTTGGGGCTCACCCAAGGTGACCAAAGACGGCGTCTCAGTCAGCAAGGAAATCGAGCTGCCTCAGCCCTTCAAGAACATGGGCGCCAAGATGGTCAACGAGGTCGCCAGCAAGACGTCCGATGTGGTCGGCGACGGCACCACCACCTCGATCGTGCTGGCGGAGGCGATCTATCTGGAAGGACTCAAGTACGTGGCAGCCGGCATCAATCCGATGGCTCTCTTCCGGGGCATCAGCAAGGCGACTGGGGCGGCCACCACGTTTATCAGAGAGGCGAGCGTCCCGGTCAAGGGGCATGCCGATATCGCTAAGGTGGCGGCCATTAGCGCCAACAACGACGCTTCGGTCGGCGAGATCCTCGCCAAGGCGATTGACGCCGTCGGCAAGGAAGGCGTGATCGAGGTTGAGGAAGGCAAGGGCATGGACAACGAGCTGAACGTCGTCGAGGGCATGCAGTTCGATCGCGGGTACATTTCGCCCTACTTCGTGACGAAGGCCGACACGCTGGAGGCCATACTCGAAGACGCCTACATTCTCCTGCATGAAAAGAAGATCTCCAACATTCGGGAATTCATCCCGCTACTGGAGAAGATCGCCCAGGTCGGCAAACCGCTGCTGGTCGTGGCCGAGGATCTTGAGGGCGAAGCCCTGGCGGCCCTGGTCATCAACCGCCTGCAGGGCGTGCTGAAGATCTGTGCGGTCAAGGCCCCCGGCTTCGGTGACCGGCGTAAAGCCATGCTGCAGGACATCGCGATCCTCACCGGCGCCCAAGTCATCACCGAAGACCTCGGCATCAAACTGGAGACAGTCGAGCTGTCGCAGCTCGGTCAGGCCAAGAAAATCGTCGTGAACAAGGACAACACGACGATCATCGAAGGCGGCGGCAAGAAGAAAGACACCACCGCGCGGTGCGACCAGATTCGCAGCCAGATCGAGAAGACCACCAGCGACTACGACCGCGAGAAGCTGCAGGAACGTCTGGCGAAGCTGACCGGCGGCGTGGCGGTCATCAACGCCGGGGCGGCCACTGAGACGGAGATGAAGGAACGCAAGGACCTGCTCGACGACGCCCTGCACGCCACGCGGGCGGCCACGGCCGAAGGCGTCGTCCCCGGCGGCGGTGTCATCTTCCTCAAGGCGATCAAGGAAGTCGAGAAGACCAGAGCCAAGGCCAAGGGCGACGAGAAGATCGGCTGCGACATCGTGGCCCACGCTCTGAAGGCGCCGACCGCCCAGATCGCGGACAACGGCGGCGCGCAAGGCGATGTGATTGTCGCCCAGTTGATCGAGAAGCTGGAAAAGGACAAGAACATTGGCTACAACGCCAATACCGGTGAATTCGTAGATATGGTCAAGGCCGGTATCATCGACCCGGCCAAGGTAGCGCGCACCGCTCTGGAGATGGCCTCGTCCGTAGCCGGACTGATGCTAACGACAAACGTCCTCGTCACCGAACTGAAGGACGATGATAAGGACGCCGAGCCTATCGCGGATTCCGTTCGATAATTGAGGTAGTGGCACGGGCTTCCCGCTCGTGAGAGGCGACCATCTTGGCCGTGCCGGAGAAGACATGGCCCAGATGGCTGCCGCCACCATATAACCTATGGTCAAACGCGACTATTATGAAGTCTTAGGGGTCGAGAAGAGCACCTCGGCCGACGAGATCAAGCGCGCCTACCGGCGCATGGCGATCAAGTATCACCCGGACAAGAACCCCGGGAACAAGGAGGCCGAAGCCAAGTTCAAGGAGTGCGCTGAGGCCTATGAAGTCCTCAGCGACGACACCAAGCGCCAGCGCTATGACCAACTCGGGCACGACGGTCTCCGCGGCATGGGCATGCACGACTACAGCCACATGCGCTGGCAGGACATCGGCAGCATGTTCAACCTGGACGATCTCCTCGGCGGCATCTTCGGCGGTGGTGGTGGCGGCCGGCGTGGTGCCCGAGGCGCTGGGCCGACGCGAGGCTACGACCTCGAAACGGGCGTCGAACTGACCCTGGGCGAGATCGCCAGCGGCACGGAGAAGACCATCGAATTCGCTCGGCAGGACCGGTGCGGCCAGTGCAGCGGTTCCGGCGCCGCCAAAGGCAGCAAGCCCAGTCGCTGTACGCTGTGCGGCGGTTCCGGTCAGGTTGCCAAGAGTGGGGGCTTCTTTCAGATGGTCTCGACCTGTCCGCAATGCCGCGGCAGCGGGCAGGTGATAGCGAGCCCCTGTTCCAAATGCAAGGGCAGCGGGCGGGTTCCCCGCAAGCGCAGCGTTACCATCAAGATCCCAGCCGGTGTTCACGAGGGTCAGGGTATTCGCGTAGCCAGCGAGGGCGAGCCCGGCCACGCCGGCGGGCCCAACGGCGACCTCTACTGCTACGTTCGCGTCAAGCCCCATGAGTTTCTGGAGCGGGACGGCAACAACCTGATCGCCCTCGTTCCGATCACCTTCACCCAGGCGACGCTCGGTGCAACAATTGACGTGCCCAGCCTCAACGGGACCCAGCAGTTGAAGATCCCGCCGGGAACTCAGTACGGCAGCCTTTTTCGGATTCGAGGCCAGGGACTGCCCGACTTGCGGTCCCACCGCGCCGGCGATCAACTCGTCCAGGTAACCATTGAAACCCCGATGAATCTCAATGCCCGGCAGGAGGAGTTGTTAAGAGAGTTTGCCCAGACCGAGAGCATCAATGTCTCCCCGAAGACGCAGAGTTTCTTTGAGCGACTGAAGCAACATTTTGGTAACCACTGATGAAAGATAAGAACGCGAAACCGAAGAACGAAGACGCCGATACCAAGCCGGAAGAGATCGCAGCGATTCGGCAGCAGTTGGAGGGTCTGCAGGCCGAACGCGACGAGCTTCTCGGCAAGCTCCAACGGGTCAGCGCCGACTATACCAACTTCCAGAAGCGCGTGACCAAGCAGATCAGCGACACGGCCGCGTACGAGAAGGAAAGGATCATCAAATCGCTGCTGCCGGCACTGGACAACTTCGAGCACATGCTGCAGAAGTCGCATTCGGCCGAAAGCGTCGATGCCGTCCTCGAGGGTGTCCACATCATACACGACCAGATGATGGATATCTTCAAGGGGCACGGCGTCGAGCAAATCCTGGCGATGGACGAAGCGTTCGATCCGACGCACCACGAAGCGATGATGCAGCAGGAGGACCGCGACAAAGAAGACGGCATCGTGCTGCAGGAATTCCAGAAGGGCTATAAACTGCACGGTCGCGTCATTCGGCCGAGCAGAGTCGTTGTCAATAAGACAACATCCCAGGAGACGACGCCAGGCGAGGAGGCCCCGGAAGCGGCAGATGACGAAGTCGAAACGCGAGATGATGACGAGACGACTGACACGGAGTAGGAACCATGCCGACGTACGGGTATAGATGCGAAGAATGCCGCTATGAGTTCGATGAGTTTCAGAGCATCAAGGCCGGACCGTTGCGTAAGTGTCCCAAGTGCGGCAAGCCCGCCCTGAAGCGGCTGATCGGCACCGGATCCGCAATCCTCTTCAAAGGCTCGGGCTTCTATCAAACCGACTACCGCAGCGAAAGCTACAAGAAGGCCGCCGGTAAAGAAACCGGCGGCACCAAGAGCAACGACAAGAAGCCCGCAAAAACCGAGACCAAAGCGGCCTCGACCGAAACCAAAGTCAACACCGAGGCAAGCAAGAAGAAGTCGGCCTGATTCTCTGGCAACCAGTTGCGTGGCTGCGATGCCGGCGCGGGCACCGCCTTGCATGGCAGATCAGACACACCGAGCTGCAGACTGTGACCGGCCGCCGACGTGCGAAGTCGGAAAGACCCAGTGTTAGAAACGATCGCAAAAGTGTGCAGCAGCCTCTTGGCCGCTGGTCTGCTGGCATGCGGCTGCGGGCAAGGCCGCCGTGGTCTCAATCCTGGCCCCCTGCCTGCCTACGAGCATTCAGGCCGTGCTACTGCCGGCGGTGAGACTTCCCAGGGAGTCCCGGCTCGACCTCACGAATCGCGACAGAGCCCCCCTGCTTCCGTCATCTTCGTTGAGTATGTTGTCACGCCCCACGATGTTGTGGCCCAAATGCTGGAGCTCGCACGCGTGCGTTCCCACGATGTCCTCTACGACCTGGGCTGTGGCGACGGGCGGATTCTCGTGGCCGCCGCTAAGAAATACGGCTGCCGGGCGGTCGGTGTTGACCTGGACCGGCTGCGAGTGGAGGAAACGCGAGCCAGCGCTTTGAAGAACGGTGTGGCGGACCGCGTCACCGTTGAACGGAAGGACGTCCTGGAGGTTGATCTACGTCCGGCCACGGTCGTCACGCTCTATCTCGGGCCCGAGCTGAACCGCAAGCTGGTGCCGCAACTGGAGCAATTAGGGCCGGGCGCGCGCATCGTCTCGCACAACTTCGCCATTGAGGGCTTCCCGCCCGACGAGGTTGTGCACATGACCAGTCGCGAAGACAACGACGAGCACCTCATCTACCTCTGGGTCTGCCCCCTTCGGAAGGCCGATGCTTTGAACTGACTTGCTTCGTTTCTGAAGCGGTAGTCCCGCTGGGCACCAGCCGGGACGGTATCGCGGCGGAGCTGCTGTCGCGGAACGCCCGGGGCCAACAGATCGCCATCAGACTTGGAGCACTGCCGAATCCAGGGACTCAACTGCGCCTCCGCAAGGGCAGGCTTGGCAACACGAACAAGTCGATAGTCCTTCTGAGACGCATCAGGGAAGACCTGCTTCTACTCCGCCGCCATGCCCGGTCGATGCAAATGCAAACACAACCCTCAGCCCCTGGGCGAGGTAAATCCAGCATCGCCAAGGTCAGGAAACTCTGACCCAAACGCAAGGCGGGATTCGCTTCAGAGGAAGGAACCTAAAAGAAGGCCCTGCTTTCCGCAGGGCCTTGTGCTGTCGAGACCCGTTCTCTTGATTAGAGCGGGGTCACTTTGGTCGCACACGGGCCTTTCTTGCCCTCGCCGACCTCAAACTTGACCTTCTGACCTTCGTCGAGCGAGGCATAGCCGCTCGTCAGAATCTCTGAGTGATGGACAAACAAGTCGTCGCCGCCATCGTCCGGGGCAATAAAGCCGAATCCCTTGGTCGAATTGAACCATTTCACTGTGCCTGTACTCACCTGTAGTTCTCCTTACCCTGCTTTCAGGTCGCTCAAACCTCGTCTCTCACTCTGGATTCATCAGGAGCACACCCTTGAGAGACCGGAGGGCAGGCTCCACACGGGGTTACTCTACCGACGGCCGATACAAAAAGCCA
>CAYNQP010000184.1:0-7247 GCA_964399325.1 uncultured Pirellulales bacterium | reverse complement strand
GCTTGAGCCCGCCAGGATTTCTCCTCGCACACAACGTCAAGAGCGGGGGGAAAAACTGTTGCAGCGAGACCCGGCAGGGTATAAAATCATAGTTTTTTCAGAGGGGCCCGTAGTTCCAGAAAGGACATTCCGCAAGATGAGTCTTGAGAGCTTCTTCAATCCGAAGTCTGTAGCCGTCGTGGGCGCATCACGCCAGAAGGGGAAAGTAGGGTATGAAATCCTCGTTAACATGATCTCATCCGGGTATGAGGGCAAGGTATTTCCCGTCAATAGGGGTGCGGACACGCTTGAAGGGCTCAAATGCTATCCCGATCTGGAAGCTATTGGCGAGACACCGGAATTGGTGATCATCATCGTGCCGGCCAGGTTCGTCCTGGAAGTGATACGGCAGTGCGCCAAGCTCGGAACCAAGGCCGTCATCATTATCACGGCCGGTTTCAAGGAAATCGGCGAGGACGGCAAGAAGCTCGAGGACGAGCTGGTTCACGTGGCCCGCAAGGCAGGGATCCGTGTCATCGGCCCGAACTGCCTTGGCGTCATCGTCACGGCCGCTAAACTGAATGCCAGTTTCGGGGGCGAGCTGCCGAACGTCGGCCACACGGGGTATCTCTCCCAATCCGGGGCATTGCTGGCGGCGATCCTCGATACTGCCAAGGCCAATGGAATCGGTTTCAGCAGTCTGTTCAGCATCGGCAACAAAGCCGATATCGACGAGTTGGATCTCATCCAGGCCCTGGCAGAGGATCGGAATACGAAAGTCATCGCCGGCTACCTCGAGAACATCAAGGACGGCAATGCGTTCGTCCGCGAGGCGGAGCGCATCTCCCACCGCAAACCGATCCTGCTGATGAAGTCCGGTGGCACGGCGGCGGGGGCCAAGGCGGCCTCGTCGCATACCGGCTCTCTGGCCGGCAGCGAGGTGGCCTATGAATGCATGTTCGCCCGGGCGGGGATCATCCGCTGCGATTCCATCACACAGCAATTCGATTTTGCCCAGGCTTTCGCCAATCAACCGCTGCCCAAGGGGTCCAGCGTGGTTGTGGTGACCAATGCCGGCGGGGCCGGCATCATGGCGGCCGATGCGATTGAACGGGAAGGGCTGACCTTTGCGAAGCTGGAAGAGTCAACCATCGAGAAACTCCAGTCAAACCTGCCCTCGGCGGCGAATTTCCACAATCCGGTCGACGTGCTGGGTGATGCCTTGGCCGACCGATACGAGTTTGCCCTCGATTTGGTCCTCGACGATCCAGGCGTTGACACCGTTCTGATTTTGTTGACGCCGCAGGCCATGACTCAGGCTAAGGAGACGGCCGAGGCTATCGTAAGGCAGGCCAGAGCGAAGCCCACAAAGCCGATTCTGGTCTGCTTCCTCGGGGCCAGCAAGGTGGAAGCGGGTGTCCGGGTGCTGCGCGAGGCGAAAGTCCCGCAATACGATTCGCCGGAAAGTGCGGTGGCCACGATCAAGGCGATGTCGGATCACGTTCGCTGGCGCGCCCGGCCCAAACGGGTCGTGAGGCTGTTTCCGGTCAACCGGCGGAAGGTCGAGAGCATCATCGAGAGGCATCTGCGGCAAGGGGCCCGAGAAATAGGCGAAGCCGAATCGAAAGAGATTCTGGAGGCGTACGGTTTCGCGACGCCCAAGGGCTCGATTGCGACGACGGCCGATCAGGCGGCGAACATTGCCCAGCAACTCGACTATCCGGTCGTGCTGAAAATATGGTCGCCGGATATTCTGCACAAGTCCGACGTGGGGGGGGTGAAGGTCGGGCTCAACAGCGACCAGGAAGTCCGGGATGCGTTCGATTTGATGATGTACCGCATTCCCAAGAAGCGGCCGGAAGCCCACATCCTGGGCGTGTTGGTGCAGGAGATGTGTCGCAGCGGTCGTGAGGTCATTCTCGGAATGCACCGCGACCCTCACTTTGGGCCGCTGATGATGTTTGGCATGGGCGGCATTATGGTGGAGGTATTGAAGGATGTCGCATTCTACCTGGCTCCTCTGACGGGCGAAGAAGCCAAGCAGATGCTGATGAAAACGAAAACCTATCAGCTCCTCACCGGCATTCGCGGCCAAGAGGGAGTGGATATCGAAACCATTGCTGAGGGTCTTCAGAGGCTCTCTCAGTTGGTGACGGAGTTCCCGCAAATTCAGGAGATGGACATTAATCCGTATGTCGTCGGCCCGCCCGGGACGACGGCTATTGCTGTAGACGCCAGAATCAGTGTAGAGAAATGATATGCAGACGATCGATTGGAAGGTAAGGTACAAAGATAAGGTCAAGACCGCCGGTGCCGCGATGAAGCTGATCAAGTCCGGCAACAGCGTCTTTATTGGGACCGGTTGCGCCCAGCCGCAGCATCTTGTCAACGCGCTGGTAGAGTACTCCGATCACATCTACGATGCGCACATCGTGCACCTGTTGACGATGGGAAACGCCCCCTACGTGGACGACAAGTTCCGCGAGAAGTTCAAGATGAACAGCTTCTTCATCGCGGATAATGTGCGTCACGCATTGGATCGAGGGTTCGGCGACTATACGCCGATCTTCCTATCCGAAATCCCGATGGAATTCGAAAGCGGGCGCATTCCCATTGACGTGGCGTTGATTTCGGTGACTCCACCGGATGCCAACGGGCTATGTAGTCTCGGGGTTTCCGTCGATGTCGTGCAGTCTGCGGCGGCGAACGCCCGCTACGTGATCGCGCAGGTGAACAGCCACATGCCACGAACCCACGGCAATAGCTTCCTGCACGTCAACACGATCGATGTGCTGGTTCCGCATGATGAGCCGATTATCGCCATCCCGGTTAGCGAGCCGGATGAGGTGTTGCGGAAGATCGGAGAGAACGTCTCCCGACTGGTGGAGGACGGCAGCACCATCGAATGCGGTATCGGACGGATACCACAGGCCTTGGCCGAATACCTCGTGTATAAGAAGGATCTCGGCATTCACACCGAGATGTTCAGTGACTGGATCATCGACCTGATCGAGTGCGGCGCCATTACCTGTGCGAAGAAGTCGCTCAACCGCGGCAAGGTGGTGGCCAGTTTCTGCATGGGATCGCAGAGACTCTATGATTACATCGACAACAACCCCTTCTTCGAGTTCTATCCCACCGAATATGTCAACGACATCAACGTGATCAGCCAGCACGATAAGATGGTGGGCATCAACGTCGGTCTGGAGATCGATTTAACGGGCCAGGTATGCGCCGACTCTCTCGGGCACAAGTTCTACAGCGGCATTGGCGGACAGGTGGACTTCATTCGAGGGGCGGCCCGCAGCCGGGGTGGCAAGGCGATCATCGCCATGCCCTCGACGGCCAAGGGCGGGCAGATTTCCAGGATCGTACCCCATCTGACGGAAGGCGCCGGTGTGGTGACCACCCGGGGCGATGTTCACTACGTGGTGACCGAGTATGGCACGGCCTATCTGCATGGCAAGAGCATTCGGCAGCGCGTGCTCGATCTGATCAACATCGCTCATCCGAACTTCAGGAAAGGCCTTATCCAAGCGGCCAAGGCCAAAAACTACGTCTATCAGGACCAGATCGAACTGGCATGGGATCAACTCAATTACCCCAGCGACTTAGAGCACTACGCCACCTTGAAAGATGGGACGGAGATATTCTTTCGGCCCATCAAGCCCGTGGACGAAGAATCGCTGTCGGAGATGCTGTATTCTCTCAGTGAAGCATCGGTGCGAACGCGCTACATGACTCGCACCGTGGCATTCCCCCATAAGGACGTGCAGCAGCAGACGAACATCGACTACAAGGACAACCTGGCCATTGTCGGTGTGGTCCCCGGTGTCGGCGGCGAGGAAATCGTTGCGATTGCGCAGTACTACCTCGATCCCAAGACCCAGTCGGCCGAAGTGGCCTTTCTGGTGCAGGACGAGTGGCAGCAGATGGGGATGGGCACGGTCATGTTGGATTACATTACCCAGGTGGCCAAGCAGCGCGGCGTGAAACGATTCTATGCCAAGGTCTTGCCGGACAACAAACCGATGTTAGCGATATTCCAGAACTCCGGCTACAAGGTCAACGTTGAGTTCGACGGGGACGTGTACCATGTCTCATACGACTTGACCAGGGAAAGACAGTAGAGGATTTGCCTTGTCTGTGCGAAGAGCCGCTTTCATTCACTCGGAGGAGATCGAGCAATACAGCTACCCCGCGGACTGTCCGTTCAAAGCCGAGCGGGCCGGAAAGGTCTACCGCACCTTGCGTTCGATGGGGTTGCTCTCCGGCGACGGAATCAGCGTGGTTGCTCCCGTGCCCGCCGACCGCCAGGCGCTGAAGCTGTTCCATTTGGCTCGCTATCTGCACGCCCTCCGCCAGGCGGCGCGAGGACGGTGGGAACCGGAAGCGCTCTACATGGGCATTGGGACGATGGACTGCCCCATCTTCACCGGCATGTATGACTATGCGGTGCTGGCGGCCGGGGGGACCCTCGTCGGCGCCAAGATGATCCTGGCCGACGAGGCCGACGTGGCGTTCAATCCCTCGGGAGGCTACCATCACGCGGGCCCCGAGAAAGCGGCCGGCTTCTGCTACATCAATGACAATGCTATCGCCTGTACCGTTTTAGCCGACGCCGGCAAGAGGGTGTTGTATCTGGATGTGGATGTCCACCACGGAGATGGAGTGGCCTACGCATTCTACGATCGTTCGGACGTGATGACGATTTCCCTGCACGAGAACCCCAAGACCCTCTTTCCCGGGACGGGCTACGAAGACGAGATCGGGGAAGGCCAAGGCCGGGGCTACTGCGTCAATCTGCCGTTGCCGGTGGGGACCTACGACCGCGCGTACATGCATGCGTTCGAATCGATCGTTCTGCCTCTGACAGAAGCCTTCAACCCCGATGTCATTGTCTTCGAGCTTGGGGCCGACACGCTGGCCGGCGATCCTCTCGCGCACTTGCACCTGACCAACAACACATACGCCGAGATCATCAATCATCTGCTGTCTTTCGGCAAGCCGATTCTGGCCACTGGCGGCGGTGGATACCATGCCGAGAACACCGCGCGTGCCTGGGGGTTGGCCTGGACGGTCTTCACGGGGGTGGACGACGATCTGAGTCTCACCGCTGCCATAGGCGGCGTCATGATGGAAAGCACCGACTGGCAGGGGGGCCTGCGCGATCGGGAACTGGCCGTCACCGATCAGCAGAAGCAAGCCGTCCTACCGGCGCTGGAGGCATCGATCCAGACCCTCAAGGCGAGTGTTTTCCCTATCCACGGTCTCACGGGAGAATAAAGAAAAAGGCCGGGTCCCAAAGGTCCCGGCCATTGCTGCTGTGAGTGTCGTTTCTCGATCTGCGATTCAGTCCCGGCCTCGCCATGTGTGGCTTAGGCACCCGCCTTCTCTTCGATGGTCGCGACCTCTGGCTCGATGGGCCTCAGCACGAAGGCCAGGGCTGCCGCTGCCAGGCACGCGATAGCGGCGATAATGAACGCCGTCTTGAACGTTCCCATGCTGTCCCAAACCTTGCCGGCCATAACCGGACCGAGGATGCCACCGACGCCATATGAGGTGAACACGGCACCGTAATTGGCACCGAGGTTTTTGCTCCCGAAATTCTCAAGCGTTAACAGCGGGAACAAAGCAAAGTTGCCCCCGAAGTTGAAGCCAATCCAGCATGCGGCAATCGCCAAGCTTGTGGAGCTCGAGCCCATTCCCAACAGGAAAAACATCATTCCGCCTTGGAGGATGCACATTAGCAGGATCGAATACTTGGCAGTGAGTTTCTGAGAGACCGTTCCCCACACGACTCTCCCCAGCCCGTTGAAAAGGGCCAGCAGACCCAGAGCTGAGCCCGCTGCTGCGGCCGTCAGGCCACCTTCCAGAACGCCGAAATTCTTCAGGCACTTGATGACCATTAGACCACATCCGGCGCTGAAGACGAAAGCCAGCCAGATCATCCAGAACTGTACGGTGCGTATGGTTTGTCCCTGGGTCAGATCCTTCACCGCACGCTTCTTCGAGCCATCCTTTGCGGCAGGTGGATTCCAGCCGGCCGGCTTCCAACCAGCCGGGGGATTCGATAAGAACATGGCCCCAGCCACGACAGAGACGGCGAAGATGACTCCAAAAATCAGAAATGTTCCGTTGACGCCCCGGTTCTCGATGAGATTCAACCAGGCTCCAGCCATCTTTACGAATATGAAGGCACCAGCGCCGAACCCGGCCACGGCCAATCCAGTGATTAGGCCCTTCAAGTCAGGGAACCATTTGACACAAGCGGCGATCGGGCATACGTACCCCATGCCAATGCCTGCTCCGCCGATGATGCCGACGCACAGGAGCATCAGTGGGAACGATGTCCCGGTGAAACCGGCCAGGATATAGCCCGCTCCGAGCAACAAACCTCCGATGATGGCAATGATCCTTGGTCCGTGCTTATCCTGCAGCCGTCCGGCCAGAATCATCACGAGGGCGAACGTTGCCAAGCCGGCGGAAAAGATCCATGATGTCTGAGTGGCGGTGAATTTGAACGGTCCTTCCGGATCCTGTAGAGCGCCCGTGAAAGCGCCCCAGGCGTAAATGGCTCCGAGACAGAGCTGGATAAGTAAGGCACCGACCACGACCATCCAACGGTTCATGACTTTCTCTTCGGGCATGACAACTCCTTGTCTGGAAAAGATGCCGGGTGCATATCAAGATATGCACCCGGCGTACGAAAGACTTGATTGGAGGTGACCTATCCGCGGCCTTTGATGAGGTGCTCGACAACGCTCGGATCGGCCAGAGTGGTAATGTCGCCCAGGTTGTCCGTGCTCTTCTCGGCGATCTTACGCAGGATTCGTCGCATGATCTTGCCGGAACGCGTCTTGGGCAGCGAAGGAGCAAACTGGATGGCCTCAGGTGCTGCGATCGGGCCAATCTCCTTACGCACGTGCTTGATGAGTTCCTTCTTGAGATCGTCGCTTTCCTCGACGCCCTCTTTGAGCGTGACGAAGGCGTAAAGGCCCTGTCCCTTGATCTCGTGAGGCATCGGTGTCACGGCGGCTTCGGCGACCTTTGGGTGACTGACCAGGGCGCTTTCAACCTCAGCGGTGCCGATACGGTGGCCGGAGACGTTGACCACATCGTCAATGCGGCCCATCAGCCAGTAATCACCGTCCTGATCGACGCGGCAGCCGTCGCCGGTAAAGTAGTAATCGGCAAACATGGTGAAGTACGTATCGACGAAGCGGTCGTGATCGCCCCACATGGTTCGCATCATGCCGGGCCAGGGC
>CAYNQP010000183.1:4141-7262 GCA_964399325.1 uncultured Pirellulales bacterium | reverse complement strand
ATTTCCGGCGCGTGGCGACGCAAACCGATATCGAAGGCGTTGCCATTATAGAAGTCGTCGGTGAGCAGCTTGCCGTTGAGTGTCACGCGAGCAACGTCACCGGCATAGTGAAGGCGAAGGATCGGGGCAGAGTCGAGATTGAGACTGGACGGCAGCTTGATGCGCCAGATGGCCGCTTTCTCGAAGTCGGCGTCTTCCGGTGCCGCGGCTACCGCCTGCCTGATCTGGCCCAGCGGAACCACGCGCGGCGGCCCGGCCGGTTGGACGCTCTCCAACTCAACCTTTGGCGTAACGGCGCGCGGCGCGGCAACCCTGAAATGCGCGAATACGCCATCGAGCCTGGGGACAAGCAGCGTCCTCCCTGTTCTTACCAATGCCGGGGCCGGATAGACATCTACCGTCAACTCGGCGGGATTCATCGCGGCAAGGCGCAGCGTAGCACCGTCGATGACGAGTCCGGCGTGCGTGAGGAACACGCGGTCGCGCCCCTGCCATGTGCCTTTCCAGATCGCCTGGGAGTCCACCTGATCAAGCACGATGATCCGCACGCGGCAGGCGGCAGCCGAAGGCAGAGTCAAGGCGGGGTCTCTGCCCGGCCCGACAGTATGCACCTTCACACCGGAACCAGCCTGCTCGAATGCGAATTGCGCCTGCACGCCCTTCGTCTCCGCGAAGAAAACCGTGCGCACATCGGCCTCGTCGATGGCACAGACCGGCTGGGCTGTCGCCCAAGCCAAACGCACGCCGCGACCCAGGTCGAAGTTGAAGGGCCAGAAGAAACAACTGTCGGCGGGAATCGTGACGGGCTCAGCCGGGAATGTGATCGCGGCAGAGGGAAGGCTCAAGGCAAACTGCACACCTTCCTTCGCGGGCATCGGCTTGAGCCGCTCGTAGTTGTTGACGAAGACCAAGCCACCGACGCCGTCGGATCGCACCGCCCAGCGCGGCGTGGTGACATCGTCGCGACCGGTCGGCTGCTTGTCAGGCATGGTGGGCGGCATCTGGGCCAGCGCCGCGCCGAAATCATGAAGGAACAGGTGCAGCCGGCGCAGCAGGTGGTAGTGCGGACGGATCTGTCCGTACTGACCGAGGGGCGCCTGGAAGTCGTAGTTCTTGACCGGCATGTCGTTCCAGAACGCCGTCGCCTGCGACTCCATCAGGGTGGTGAGCTTGCCGTCGGGATTTGCGCCGCCATGATACATATAGTAGCCCGGCAGCGTGCTGCCCGAGCCGAGTTTCACGAGCATCGTCGATTCGACATCCAGCGGATAGATGAGGATGCGACGATGGTAGCTATTCATCATGCCGCCGCCCATCTCACAGGTCAGGTACGGATACTCGGCCACGTCGGCGGCGTCGCGGGCCTGACGTCGGCCAAGCTGGTCGGTCGCGATGGCGCTGTCGGTGCGCAGCAGCGAGAAGCGAAAGCCTGTCCAGTAGTTGCCCGGCATGGGTGTCAGCTCGCGGTCCCAGAACCCCTCGGCATAGGCACCGTAGAGCGGCACGATTTCGCCGAACGGCATGGGCGTGCGCAGCGGGGGCCAGCCCGTGCGGGTGTAGAGCGGCACGTCGAGACCGGCGTCGCGCGCGATCTGCTTGAGCGTGAGCAGGTGCTGGGCCGGACCGCTATATTCGTTTTCGAACTGGATGCCGATGACGGGACCGCCGTCCTTCCATAGCAGGCCCCCGAGCTGATCGGCGATCTGGCCATAAAGAATGCGGACCTTCCCCAGGTAATTCGGATCGTCGGAGCGCGTCCGCCAACCTTTCTGCAGAATCCAATCGGGCAGGCCGCCGTTGCGCACCTCGCCGTGACACCACGGGCCACAGCGCACCACCGCCTTGAGACCAACATCGCCGGCGGTCTTGACGAACTCGCGCAGGTTGCGCCGACGGGACCAGTCGAACTGGCCTTCGATCTCCTCGTGGTGAATCCAGAATACGTACGTCGCGACAATGTCGATGCCACCCGCTTTCATCTTGAGCAGCTCCTCGCGCCATCCGTCCTCCGGATAGCGAGAGTAATGGAACTCACCCATCACGGGCGTCCACGGCTTGCCGTCGCGGCGCAGACTGCGGCTGTCGAGCGTGATGGTGCTGCCATTGGGCGCGCGCGACTGGCCCATGGTGAATCCTTCAGTCGATGCGGGCCGGGGTGTCAGGATCGTGATCGTCTCCACTGCGGCACGGGCTGTTCCCAACGTGAACACCAACAACAAGAGAACCGTACCTGCAATCCCAAGGCTCTTCATGGTGATTCCTTTTCGAAAACAAGCGGTGTAGGTGCAGGTTGAGAACCCACTCTACCGTCCTATCTTGATAGCTTCGCGGAGCTGCTGCTCGGCTTCGCCGGCAAACTCAGGACACACACCATCGGTTGTTTCATATCTTCTCCCTTCGATTTCGTCGCGCGCCGCGACGCGACGACATCCGCAGGGGGTTGCCCCTACCGAGCCCGTTCCTTCCAGTAATTGACAAGGGCACAATCGTCAAGGGCCTTGAGCCCTTCCGCCACGCGCGCGGCATTGAACCGGGCGCCGGCGGCGTTGGTGTGCGTGGTCTCTCTCTGGGGGAAGTACAATGCCGTGACCTTATCCTGGCCGATTTCTTCGTAACGATCCGCGATGAGATCGTTGAGGCCGATGAAGCCGGTGCTCTCGGCCGCAGCAGCCTGGGCGGCCCACTTGGCGTAATCCTCGGTGGATCGGTTGATTTTGCCATCCTGCCAGCGGTTGCGCGGGATCAGGGAGCAGACAATGGCTGTCGCGCCTTTGGCCTTGGCGTCGGTGATGAACTTGCGGAGGTACCAGCCGTAGGAGTGGACGATCTCGTGCTTGCCGGTGAGGAGGTTGTCGATTTCCTCCGTTTCGTCGCCGTTGCCTTTGATCGTGCCGCGGGCCCGTTGTCTGTCGTTGACGCCGCCGCTGTCGTTATGCCCGAACTGCATAATGACATAGTCGCCCCGCTTCATGTCGGCCAGGACGCGGGCCCAGAGCCCCAACGTCTGATACGTCCGGCTGCTGGTGCCGCCCATGGCGCGATTCTCCACGTTGATGCGCGTGCGATCGAAATAGTCCATGATGGGCGCGCCCCAACCCCACTGGCCGTTGCCGCCGTCGCC
>CAYNQP010000183.1:0-4041 GCA_964399325.1 uncultured Pirellulales bacterium | reverse complement strand
CGAAATAGTCCATGATGGGCGCGCCCCAACCCCACTGGCCGTTGCCGCCGTCGCCCCGCGTGCCAGTGCGGACTGTTGAGTCGCCGATCAGAAACAGGGTCGGCAGGTTCGGGGCGGACTTCGACTGAACCGCAGGCATCCAGGGAGCTGCCATGTTTTCCTCCACTTGCTTGACGATACAATTGACGCTATAGGGCGTAACCGCCTGCCCCTCGGCCGAGAGTATTCCCTGTAGAGACGCAAGATTTTGCGTCTCTGCCTTGAGTCCGGAGACGACCAGGATCGCATTGAGATTGGCGCCTTCGGCGCTGGTGTGCGTGTGGTCTATGGGGTGAAGCTCTGCTACGCGGGTGCGGCCCAGCAGCTCGTATTGGTCGGCGATGATATTCATCAGATCCACAAACACCGCATCCTGGGACGAGGCGATCTCCGCGGCCCACTGACTGAAGCGGCCCGAGCCGCGCTCAACTTTGCCGCCGGGCCATTCGTTCCTGACGGTCAGTGACAATACGATGGGGGTCGCGCCCTTGGCCCTGGTGTCAGCGATCATCTTTCGCATGTACCAGCCGTACGTGTGCACGACCTCGTGCTTTCCGGTCTGGAGATTGTCGATTTCCTGGGTTTCTTCGCCCAGGCCGGGCAGCGAGCCGCGCGCCCGGCGCGCATCGTTGATCATGCCGGCGTCGTTATGCCCGAACTGGATCAACACGAAGTCACCCGCCTTCATGTCGGTCAACACCGCATCCCACAAACCTTCGGTAATAAAGGTCCGGCTGCTGCGTCCACCGCGGGCTCGATTGACCACCGCGATCTTCGTCGCGTCGAAATACTTGCCCAAGTGGCTGCCCCAGCCCAAGTCCTGACCATTGCTGGCGGTGGAATCGCCGGCAACAAACAGGGTGGGCTTGTCTTGGGCCGGCTCGCCCTGGGCCCATGTCGAAGCTGTCCATACGCACATGCAGGTTATTAAGCAGAGCACGGTAAGGCGGATTCTTGTCATTTGTCAGTTCTCCTCGGAAACATCTGTATCAGAATCGGTTTCAGCCTGCGGTGCGACGCCGGCCAATACGATATTGGGATCGGGCGGCGCTGCCATGTCTTCGCCCATGTAAAAGCCCGTGTGAGCCGGTTGATTGTAGGCGACGTTTTGCCAGGCGACGCTCAGCCTGTAGATGGGGTCGTGCATGAAGGTATAGAAACGATGGTCCGTCGGGATCGTTGTGGTGAAGATGCGCAGCTCGCTATTGTCGGTCGTGCGCCAGATGACCTCTTCTCTCCAATCGCCCAGAATGTCGGCACACAGACAGGGATTGGCCTTGGTGCCATTGTTTGAGGCAGCATCATAATGGTAGGCGGTTAACAAACGGTTTGTCTTGCTGTTGGCATAGTCCCACTTGTCGATGGTCGTTCCATTGAGAATTTCACGCAGCAGGTCACTATCCCACCAGACGCCCATGTTGCAGGTGCTGGGCTTGGAGCTGGAGATGCGCAGGCCGGTGCAGTCGTACAGGCCGCTAACGCCCGAGGCCCAGCATTCGTATCCGCGATAACGCGGGTCGAGATCCATGCACACGCCTCGGCCCGGGTCGTCGGCTTGCAGACCCCAGAGCACTTCCCCAGTGGCGGCATCACGAAGGTTCGCACCGAAGGGGTGACTGGGATTCTCGTGAATGCCCCAGACTTCGAGGCCGGGCCGGTTTGGATCGATGTCGGATAGGTGCATGGCATCGCCGTGTCCCAAGCCCGTGGAATAGAGGCCAGTCCCGTCGTCGTCGATCGCGCACGCTCCGTAGATGATTTCGTCCTTGCCGTCGTTGTCCACGTCACCCACACTGAGGCTATGATCGCCCTGGCCTCGGTAGTCTCTATTGCCGGGGGTGCCGTCATCGCTGTCGAAGGTCCAGAGACGCGTCAGCTCGCCGTCGCGCCAGTTCCAGGCCACCAGCACGGCCCGCGTGTAGTAGCCGCGACACATCACGAGGCTGGGACGCTGGCCGTCAAGGTACGCAATGCAGGCCAGGAATCGGTCTACGCGGTTGCCATAGCTGTCTCCCCAATCGGAGACGCGGCCCCGAGGGGGAAGGTAGTCGGTCGTAATAAGGGCGGCGCCGGTCAGCCCGTCAAAAATCGTGAGAAACTCGGGCCCGTCCAGGATGTAGCCGTTCGAGCTACGGTAGTCGGCGTCGGCGTCACCAATGACATTGCCCACGCCATCGACGGTCCCGTCTGCGGTTTTGCAGGCGAACTCCGCCCGGCCGTCACCATTGAGGTCGTAGACCATGAACTGGGTATAGTGGGCCCCTTCCCGGATATTCTTTCCGAGATTGACCCGCCACAGGAAGGTCCCGTCCAGCTTATAGGCCTCGAATATCGGTTCGTCCGTTATGCCGCTCTGCGAATTGTCGTGACTCCGGCCCGTCTGGTGCAGGACAATCTCATACTCACCGTCACCGTCCAGATCGCCCACCGAAGCATCGTTGGAGGTGTACGCCTCGGGTGTCGCAAGCGGGATCGAAATGTATGGTTGCACCGGCGCACCGGCCTGCAACACAAAAGGAACGCTCGCCTGCTGCTCCGCGTCGTCCCATATGGCCGTGACGAAATAGGCGTTTGATTGGTTCAGGTCAACGCTGCGATCGACATAGTTGGTGCTTTGGGTCAGCGGCTCGTCGTTCAACTTCAGCGCTTCGCTTTCCCCCGTGATGCGGTACAGGTCGAACGCAATATCGTTCGGGTCCGTTCCCAGCAGGCGCCATCCGACGTAGACTTCTCCATCGCCTTGATTGACGGCGATCAGGCCGCGGCCCAGGTTCTCCATCTGACGCTGGGCGTTCAATGAACCGACAGAGACCAGTAGCACTGCGACGGCTACAGAGACGCAAGATTTTGCGTCTCTACACTTGACTGTCGTTTTGAGCATGAGACCTCCTCACAGGCGCCGTTCCGGCGCAGCATAGACAGGCGAACGTGCCCGCTCGCGCCGTCAGTTACTTAGGGTAGATTCTCAATCCACCTCCCCATTCTACGCTTTTTGCGGAGTGCCCGCAACGTGCGACACCGCCTATTCGTTCAGCATGACAACAGGACGGTCAGTGCCGGAAAATCTGGGCACACCCCTCTGATGTGAGAAAATATTTTTTCGCTTGACAACCCTCCGGTACGGTACTAACCTCCGAGCATTGGTTCTTTCATCAAGTTCATAACTCGCCTGCAGGTCTCAGGACCCCGGTCCTGGGATACTCAAACGGGAACGCGGTGAAAATCCGCGACGGTCGCGCCGCTGTGAGCGCCCGCTCCGATGGAAGCATCGGAAATCCGAGAGGCTAGTATCCACTGTCCGCTACGTGCGGATGGGAAGGAGCCTCGAGGTAGGACGCAAGTCAGAAAACCTGCCTGTAGTCGATTGTGCACTGTTGTTGTGTTCTCGCGATCTGGAACGCAGGTGTAATGTCGCGGACCGAGCCTTGTGGGGCAGGGTCCAAATATAAGCTTGGCATGAACCGCCGTTTCTTTCGCAGGAACGGCGGTTTTTTTATTGGCTCGCAGTCGGTCTCGCGATCCGGATCGGCGGCCCAAGAAGGAGGCACTGAAGAACATGAAAACGCCCGCAATCCAGCGTCAGTCAGGTAGGGTGTGCCATGCACACCGCTCGTTTGGAAATGGTGTGCGATGCACACCCTACAGGTTCGCATGCCTGGTTCTGGTCGGCGTCCTCGGTGTTGCTGCCAGTGCAACGGTGGCGACGTTCGAAGACTTGCCGCTGCCGGCCGAATCCTACTGGAACGGCTCGGACGGATCGGGGGGCTTCTTCACGGGCGAGGTGTTCTTCGCCAACAACTACGATCCCGATTGGGATTCCTGGGACGGCTTCGTCTATGCGAACATCACCGATACCGCCGCGAACGGCTGGGACAGTCAGTACCACGCGATCGCCGGCGGCGGCCAAGGTGGCTCACCTCACTACGGCGTAGCCTTTGTCGGCTGGGAAGCGCCGCCCGCGATCACGTTGGCCACGACTCAGACCGTGGCCGGCGTCTACGT
>CAYNQP010000182.1:0-7268 GCA_964399325.1 uncultured Pirellulales bacterium | reverse complement strand
GATGGCAGACTTGCATTGCCTGAGAACTCTCCCGAATCAATGTGAGCCTCAAATAGAGACCGCATCTTGGCCCACATCCATAATCTTGTGAAGAGCCGGCAAACCAAAGTCACGGCCCGAATTAGCCGATAGGGAATCGGTATCATTCAATACAATGTGACTGAAGGGACTATGTTTCCAACCTACCTAAGGGAGACTGTGGCATGCTGGACACGGTAAAGGTACCCAAAACGCTTGAGCCGCTGTTTCTCAAGGCCCAAGAGTATGTTAAAAGGTATTTCAGCGAAAGGTCTGAGAATCCTTCCCAAGGCACCATAGAGATCTTCGGGCAGCGCTATATCCTGGTTCGCGGCGCCTCCCTTTCGGTCGATCTCTTCGAGCTCATGAAGGAACGCTACAAAGATGCCGGCGAAGAGGAGGCCAACAACGTGGCCAGGAGTTTCCTCTTCGACATCGCTCATACTATCGGAAGGATGGACGCACGGTCCTTTCACAAGAAGATGGGCGTCCAGGACCCCATCGAGAAGCTCTCGGCCGGACCCATTCATTTTGCCCTCACAGGATGGGCCTTTGTGGACATCTTCCCACAGTCCCGGCCTTCGCCGGACGAGGATTTCTTTCTCCTGTACGACCATCCCTTCTCTTTCGAATCCGATGCCTGGATACAGGCCGGCAAAAGGTCCGATTTTCCGGTCTGCGTCATGAATGCAGGTTACTCGTCCGGATGGTGTGAGGAGAGTTTTGGCGTCCCGCTGCTGGCGACGGAAATCACCTGCAAGGCCAGGGGCGATGAGGCCTGTCGATTCATCATGGCCCATCCATCGAAGATCGAGCAGGCCGTGCAGGAATATCTCCGCAGTGAGCCGGACATAGCCAAGAAGGTCACAAAATACGAGATACCCGATCTCTCCAAGAGAAAACGGGCGGAAGAGGCCCTCCTCGCAGCGCAGGAGGAGAACCGCAAACTGGCCGCGGTGGCCAGCCGCACACGCAGTTCCGTGATGATCATGACGCCGGACGGCCATATCGACTGGGTCAATGATGGGTTCACCGAGCTAAACGAATGCACTTTCGACCAGATCAGGGGCCAGGGCTGGCTCAGCTTCCTACTGTCCGGCCAGACCGACCCGGAAGTCATTGAATGGACGGAGGCCCACATTCAGGACAAACAGGGCGGACGCACCGAAGCCCAACGTTGCACGCCGTCAGGCAAGAACCTCTGGCTCGACATGGAGATCCAGCCGATTCTCAACGCGGCGGGTAAGCTCAGCAGTGTGGTCGTCATAGAAACGGACATCACCGAGCGTAGAGAAGCCCAGGAACGTAAGGCCCTGCTGCTCGACGAAGTGAAAAGGGCCAACAAGGAACTGACTGACTTTGCCTACATTGTGTCACACGATCTAAAGGCCCCTCTGCGCGCGATCAAGAACCTCGTGACCTGGATCGCCGAGGATTGCCACGACATCCTTGGGCCGGAGAACCGCGAGCAGATGGACTTGCTGACCGGCCGCGTCGACCGGATGCAGATGCTCATCGATGGGATACTCCAATACTCCCGCGCCGGGCGCACACGCGAAGATGCTGTGCGTATCGATCTCAGTGAGTTGCTCGGCGAAGTCGTGGAGATGCTGGCGCCTCCGGACCACATCACGATCAGCCCGAAGACAGACCTGCCCGTGATCCACGCCGAACGCACGCGCATCCAGCAAGTCTTCCAGAACCTGCTCAGCAATGCCATCAAGTTCATGGACAAGCCCGAAGGACAGATCACAGTCGACTTTGTCGAGCAGGACGATTTCTGGCAATTCAGCGTTACGGACAACGGCCCCGGCATCGAGGAAAAACACTTTGGCCTGATCTTCGATATGTTCAAGACCCTGCAGCCTCGCGATGAATTCGAAAGCACCGGCGTCGGCCTGACGGTGGTCAAGAAGGTCGTGGAGTATTACGGCGGCAAGGTCTGGGTCGAATCCAAAGTCGGCGAGGGAACCACCTTCTTCTTCACGCTCGCCAAACGGGCCCTGGCTCCCGAAACGGTTGAAGCGGTCGCGGTAACCGTCTAGACTCCGCAACGCTATCGCGCGCTCTTGCGGATGATGGGTTCGCCTTGTTCGACCTTGATCGTAAGGCCGGAAAGATCCAGATCCACCACGTTGTCGATGGTGAAGCCACGCTGGGCGGTGATGTTGCAGTTCTCAAACGATACGTTGCGGACAGGGCTGTCCTTGAGGCCGTGCATGTCACCCACGAGCCGGGTCGTACCGGAGACGTTGATGATCTTGACATTGCGCACCACGGGCAACGGATCTGACGGCGGCCTGGGATTGACCATCCGCCATTCCATGTTGAACTCGAACGCTTTGCGCGTGCCATTGAGCTGAATGTCCCGGTACGTGATGTTCTCGACGACACCCCCCCGGCTGGGTTGCGACTTGAAGCGAATCGGGGCCCAGTTGTCCGAATCCATGACGCAATTGCGAATCTCGACGTTGCGAATACCGCCGGACATCTCACTGCCCATGGACACACCGCCATGCCCGTAACGAAATCGGCACTTCTCGACCAGAATACCCTCGGCCGGCCGATTCACACGCCGACCGTCTTCGTCCTTGCCCGATTTGATCGCGATGCAGTCGTCATTGGTGTCGATATCGCAACCGCTGATATGCACGTCCTTGCTCGAATCCACGTCAATCCCGTCCGACATGGGAATGTTGTGCTGGGCGCGGATGGTCAGGTACGCTACATCGACGTTCTCGCTATAGAGAATGAACAGCCCCCAACAAGCCTGGTTCTTGATGGAAAGCCCCGAGACTGTCACGTCCTTGCAGTTCTGAATGGCAATCAGGCGCGGACGCGGATGCGCTTCTCTGAGCCAGACGTCGCCCGATCCGTCGATCATACCCTCGCCCGTCAGGGCCGGACCGGTCATGTCGAATGCATTGACGAACGCGCAAATCCATCGCTGTTCCACCCCCTCCCAGCGGGACTCGACCTGCGGAAAGGCGCTGCGATCGACGACAGCTTTCAATGTGCCGTCTTTCTCGATATGGAGGTTCACGCCCTGCTTGAGAAAGATCGCTCCGCTGATAAACGTGCCGGCCGGCACGACGACCGTCCCGCCTCCGTCCGAGGCGCACGTGTCAATCGCCGACTGAATAGCCTTCGTGTTCAGCGCCTCACCGTCGCCGATGGCTCCGTAGTCCGCAATAAGGTAGCGTTTGGCGGCTTTGGGCTGGCTGTCGGCAGCCACCGTGACACAGCCCGCCGAGAGTATCGCTGTCAGAATGACGGTAATGCTTGTCCTTCGTACCATGGCGTATTCCCTTCTCATTCTTGCCCTTTTGAACCACAGGTTTCAGCGGTGGCCATACAGCATGACACGCTGAAGGCTGTAGCTGTTGCTGACATAGACACATGGCTACCGCATGGCTGCGATTGGCTCGACGTTGATTTCAATAGATGCATCCTCAAGACCTTCGGCCCGCGCTGTCACTTGGACCTTGCCCACCTTGCGGGCGGATTGCAGGATGGCCAGGCCCCGACCCTGATAGGCCTTGTGGGCAGGGTCCTTGGGATCTTCCAGACTGCCGAGGTCGCCGTTCTCGATACCGATGATCTCGGCAGGTCCATCTATGTCAAATGTCACTTCATGGCCGGCATCCGGGACACGGATGCCACTACCGTCGGTAACCTGGAACTCGATGTGGCAGATGTCCTTGCCGTCCGCCTTCAGGCGGGCTACATCAGGCGATAACATGATTCGCTTCGCGGGCCCGGCCGTCCTCAGGACGAATTCGCAAACGTCCTGGCTGCCCCTTCGTCCCACCGCCTTGAGGATGCCCGGCTCATACGGGACCTGCCACACCAGGGCGCCCTGTCTTGCCTCCGACAGCAGACTTGTTCCAACAGACTCGCCATTCAAAGTCAGCAACACTTCGGGGCAGTTCGTGTAACCTATGACGGTGACGGTGGCATCCTCAGGCCAGTTCCAATGCTCGGCTCCTCTCATACCGCGGCCTCTTCGGCCGCCTCGGGCCGAGGCACACACGTAGACCATCGGCCCGTCACTCCACAGACTCTGGCGGAACCAGGCGAGCGGCTTCTTGAATCCGCACATATCCAGCAGTCCGACGCCATTGGCGCGGTTGGGAAACCGTGACGCTTCGCCCAGGTAGTCGATTCCCGTCCAGAGGAACTGACCGGCGACGTAGTCGTTGTCGCGGACCGCCAGCCAGGCGCTGTAGGCGTCGCCGTTCTCGCTGCCGTAGATGAAACGCTTCGGATACGTCTGGTGGTCAGCCTCGTAATACTGCTCCTGGTAGTTGTAGCCGACCACGTCGAGCAACTGCGGCAGGCCGACCGCGTTGGACATGCGGATGTTCGCCAGCGCCGCCGTGACGGGACGCGTCCGGTCCCATTTCCTGACGGCCTCGACCAGCGGCTTGGCATGTTTGATCAGGTTCTCGGCAGGCGGATTCTCTGGACGATACTCATTGCCCAAGACCGGATGCGAGAACGGATCGTTGGCGTAGTCGATCTCGTTGCCGATACTCCACATGATAATGCACGGATGGTTGCGGTCCCTGCGGACCATATCTTCGGCATCGACCACGGACCACTGGGCGAAGACCTCGCCGTACCCGAACTTGCTGGGCTGGCCGGCATTCCAGCCCACAGTCCATTTATTCTTGGGCGGCGTGAATTCATCGAAGGCTTCGTCCTTGACCAGCAGGCCCAGCCGGTCGCACATGTCGAGCAGTTCCGGGGCCGGTGGATTGTGGCTGGTGCGAATCGCGTTGGCGCCCAGCTCTTTCATCAGGCGCAGGCGACGCTCCAGGACCTCATCGGGCACCGCCGCACCGAGACAACCCGCGTCGTGGTGCAGACAGACGCCCTTGAGTTTCGTCCGCTTGCCGTTGAGAGAGAACCCTTTGTCGGGGTCGAATTCAATCGTGCGAATGCCGAACGGCGTGGTCACCTCGTCAACGACGGTCTCGCCGACCAACACGCGGCTTCTCAGTGTGTACAGCGATGGCGACTCAAGCGACCAGAGTTGAGGCGTCCCGATCTTGATTTGCGGGATGAGCATCTGCTCCCCGTTGGCAGGCGCATTTCCTGACGTGGTCAGGCTAGCTATCTCGCGGCCGTTCGGCATGAGAATCGTCGTTTGCAGCGAGAATTCCTTGGCTTGGCCGTAGTCGTTCCTGACGGTGGTCTCGGCGCGAATGACAGCCGAATCCTCACTGACTTCAGGCGTCGTGACATAGGTCCCCCACTGACCAATGTGGAGTTTGTCGTCGATGTGCAGACGCACGTGTCGGTAGATACCGGAGCCGGTATACCAGCGCGAGTCGGCGAACCTCGAGTGGTCTACGCGAACCGCGATCACATTCTCGTCGCCGAACTTCAGAAAGCCCGTCAGGTCATATTGAAAGCTGGAATACCCATACGGGCGACGCCCCACGAACTGGCCGTTGATCCAGACCTCGGAGTTGTGGTACACGCCGTCGAACTCGATGGCGACAAGCTTGCCCTTGTCGGTGGGCTTCAGCTTGAAGTGCCTGCGGTACCATGCGATGCCCCCCGGGGCATATCCGGTCCCGCTGGCATACTCGGCGCTGAAAGGCCCTTCCACACTCCAATCATGGGGCACGTTCAGCGTGCGCCAGGACGAATCATCGAAGGCCGGGATCATCGCCGTGGCGAAGTCACCCTTGCTGAAACGCCACTCGAAATCAAAATCGAGCGTGGCGCTCGACGCCACGCCTACGGCCAAGAGCGAAATAGTAGCGACGACAATCCTCCGCGGAGCGCTGACACTATCCATAACCGTGAACTCCTAATCACTATTCAATCCGAAACCAGTCGACATCGGCATGACCAGCCTTCTGCCTGTCTTCACCGACAACACCAAACTGTCTAACCTTGGTGCCGATCCATCGGCCGGGTCGTGCCGTGAACGGTTTTCCAATCGCGGCGAATTCCTGCTCGACTCTCTTCTGGAGGCCGCTCACCCGGCCGTCGGGCGTATCGGCATAGAGGCGGATCGGGACGTTGATCACGGTCGCCATAACATTCTACAGATAGCTCGGATCGGCACCCTTGTGCCGCGTGTTGAATCCCTCGATGGCCTCATCGCGCCGCACAATCTTGCTACGTTCGGTTCAAAACGCCGTCCAGCACGCATGACTGGCCGGGATTCAGTGTCACATCAATGACCTTGTCTCCACAACGGACCTTGCACTTACGGCCCCCACGGCTGCGGAGCACCGCACGGCTCAGCTTGCCGTCCTTCCAGGCAATGTCCACCTCGAAGGCCCCGCGGGCACGCAGTCCCTTGACCGAACCGCTCGGCCACGCCGACGGCAGTGCGGGCAGCAAGTTGACTTCGCCCGCCTGACTTTGCACGAGCATCTCGCAGACGGCCGCGGTCATGCCCCAGTTGCCATCCATCTGCATGGGTGGATGGTTGCCGAACAGATTGGGCAGCACGTTGTAGGTCAGCAGGCCGCGCACCATTTCGTGCGCCTTCTCAGGGTCGCCGAGCCGCGCCCAAAGAGCACAGCGCCACGGCCACGTCCAACTGCGACGGCTGTCACCGGCCGAGCCACGGGCCGCAAGCGAAATGGCGGCCGCCTTGGCAAGCTCCGGCGTCTTGGTGGTGCTGATCTGCCGACCGGGGTAAACACCAAATAGATGAGACGTGTGCCGATGCTGGTCGTTGGGATCGTCGATGTCGTCCATCCACTCCTGGAGCTGACCCCACTGACCGATCTTCGGGCCAACCAGCTTGTTCCTCATGGCCGCGACCTTGTCCCGGTAGTCCTTGTCAACGCCCAGGACGTCGGCGGCCTCGACATAATTGGTGAACAGGTCCCAGACAATCATCTGATCGTAGGTCACGCCATCGACGCCGCGCGGCCCGTGCTCGGGCGACCAGCCGTTGGGAACAGCGAGACGCCCATCGGGCAATACTTTGAGGTGATCTTCCCAGAACTCACAGATCTCCTTCATGACCGGATAGGCGATGTCCTTGAGGTATGTCTTGTCCTGGGTAAAAGCGTAGTGCTCCCAGAAGTGCTGGGCATACCAGGCGCTGCCGCCCATGTTCCAGACGTAGCTCATATTGCCGAACGGATTCGACTCCGTGCGTACGGTCCAGCCCCGCGTGGGCTTTCCGTCAGGCATCGGAAACTGGGCCGCCGTGGCCTTCTGATACGGCACGCGAAGGGCACCGACCATATCGAACAGACGCAGGTGGCACT
>CAYNQP010000181.1:0-7318 GCA_964399325.1 uncultured Pirellulales bacterium | reverse complement strand
TGCTCAGCGCCACGGCCGTTCTCTCAACGCGCCTCCAGAATACGTTGTCCTCTCGAAGAATGTCATTGAGCGGTTTCTGCAGATAGGCTCTCATGAATCGCAGGCGGTCGCTTCGGGTCAGGCCGAGGTCCATCGCGGAGAAGTACAGTCCGGCTACGTCCTTGATTCTCCAGCGTCGTGGCGTCCGGCGCCGCAACTGGGCCCGGTGCAGGTCGATCACATACAGACGCAGAGGATCGGGAGCCCTGGAGACGTCCAGATGGAAGTGGCAGAGGTAGCAATCCCGATGGTTCATGCCATGCTGGTGCATCTGGCGCACGATCGACGCCACTCGTTCGATCAAGGCTTTTCTCATCTGGAAAGGGCCGGGACGCTTTTTCCAATCCGCGCAGAACTCCTCGAGGCTCCGGGTTCCCGTCAGTTCTTCCGTGATAATGAACGACTTGAGGCGGGCAGGATTCGTCCCTCTTTGCCCAAATGCCACGGGCGTCATGGTGTCCACGCCGATCCGGCGCAGCAGATTCAGGGCCGCCCATTCGTTCTGCGCGCCCAACACCGGGACCTTGAACTGCAGCAGGTCCTTGAATATCTCCAGCCACCCGATCCCATAGTGAATCTTGGCGAAGTAAGTCCCACCGTTCGTGCTGAACCGGAGGGTCTTTCGCGCCTTGACGTGACGAAAGACCTCACCCTCCAGCCGGTCGACCTCAGCGAACGGGTCTTTTCCTTGCCACAGGCGGCGAAACTCATTGGACAGCGACAACTCTTCCATGGGCCATACCAAGGACGTTCTGCGTGCTCCTTCACCGGGCAGACGGCATCAACGCCGCGCCATCATATCATGGAGTGGCCCGCTGTGCCACCTGCTCGATGACCTCGACCGCGGCCTTGATCATGCCATACAGGTCTTCCGTCCGGGCGAAATCAGCGCCGTGCCGGCCAACGTCCTTCAGGTCGCCGCGTTCGAGGGCGTCCCGCAACGTGCGGTTGAGCCGTCCCTGGTCGAAGGGGTCGGAAATGACCCATCCGGCGCGGGCCTTCTCGACGTAGTGGGCGTAGCCGCACGCACTGCTGGTGATGACCGGAAGGCCGGAAGCCAGGGCTTCGAGAAGAACGGTGCCGGTGTTTTCATGATACGCCGGATGAACGAGCAGATCCGCTCCGAGGAGGATTCGAGGGACATCGTCTCGCGGGCCCACAAACACCACGCGATCGGCAACGCCGAGCTGCCTGGCGAGTTGGGCATAGCGTCGGCTTCGGTCGTCTCCGACCACGTAGAGCCACGTTTTCGCCTGCAGCGCGCCCGGCAGAGACGCCAGGGCCCGGATCGAGCGGTCCAGACCTTTGGTGCGAAAACCCGAGCCCAATTGCAGCAGCAGCCTGGCATCTTCGGCCAGGCCCGATTCCCGCCGAAAGGCTCGACGGATATCGGGAGCGTCGGGGCCGGCCACGCGGTCCCGCGCCACATTAGGGGGCAAGAAATGGATGCGGTCGGCAGGCGTCCCGTAGTGCTCCACGTACAGGGACTCCTGAATCTTCGAGAGCATCAGGATGTGCGTCCTGGACGGGCTGGCGAAGACCGCCTCCTCGAATGCCTGATATTGGCGGTATCGGGCCCCCAGCCGGTAGAGCCAACCGTGTTCGGCGAAGGCTTTGGCCTTGAAGCAGCCGTCGGCGGCGTAATAGACATCGAGGCCCGGCATCTTGTTGAAACCGACGACGCACGCCGGCTTGCGGCGGGCCAATTGGCGCGCGAGCCACGCGTGATATTGTCGCATGCGCGCGTGGTTTGTCAGGGCCGCGGGCCGATACGTATGGAGTTCGAGTCCCTGCGGCAAAGCGCCTTCCCAGCCGGTGGTGTAGACATCAATGGCGTAGCCTCGCGACCGGCACGCCAACGCGACGCGCAGCATGTCACGCTGAAGGCCGCCATGCCGGAAGTACTTGAACAGGCAAAAGGCCAACGTTCTGTTCACACCGTTACCCATTTCTGGAACGACCGTTCAGTATCCCCGCCCTCGAATGCCGCACGGAACCTATCTTACCAGAGGATGCACAGCGACAGCCCGCAGCCGTTGTTGGTGACCAGGGGAGCAAGCGATACCGGCCGTTTGCTCCTGTCGGTCTGCGTGATCGCGCCTGTCGCTTCCCAGGCGAGGAACCAGCCCAGGAAGGCCTGCGAGGCATAGTGGGCGTCGTCATTGACTCTCGACAAGGCGGGCAGCGCCGATGCGACATAGAGTGCATAGCGAGCCAGGCGATTGTGCTTACACATTCGCGCGGCCGTCACGAAGGGCACCGCACCGATGAAGGCGTGACCACTGACACCGTTGTTGTCCGAGAAGGGGCTCCAGCGCGAGTCGCCCTCCGTGGGACGCGACCCGCCTGTCAGGTATTGTGTCAAGAGCAGGGCAGGCACGCCCGCCAGATACGCCCGAAAGGTGCGCTCGCCCCAGGCGCCGACAGGCAGGGTTTCTATATTGGGACTAAGCTTGTCGCCGACGAGCGCCGCGGCCAGGGAGATGGGGATCAGATACTTGCCCTCGCCGAATACTTTGGCAAAGCTCGACAGGTCGTCGCCCGTATCCGTGCGTACGCGTCTCTGGTACCAATCCTGGAAATTCCCGTCCATATCCGTATTGGTCATCACCGCGCCGACGCCAAACGCGGCGCCCAGCCGAAGCAGTCGGTCGTGTGACAGATACAGGTGACTGTAATCCTGCTTCATGGTGCCCAAAAACTGCTCCCGACTCTCGAACAGAACGCTGCGGTTTTCAGCGCCCCATCCGACAGACAATGACGACAGTAGGCCGAGAATAGCGATCGATGGCCACCGGGGGCAGCGTTGCGGTCCGGTCATATGTTGGCTCTCCTTCTTTGGTTGCCACGGGTCATGGGCTACGCATCATGCAGAAAATAGTCGGAGATCACACCCATGAAGCGATTGTATTTGACGGCGTAATGCGACAGGCCTTTTTCGCTGTGCCGCTGCGAATAGGCTTTGTCCTTTTCGAGCAAGGCAGGGGCGGCTTGCTCCCATTCGACTTCGTCCATGCCCAGGAGTTCATCGACTTTGTTCCGGTAGAACTCGGCGACGGGAAGGTCGGAGTAAGCATTGACGAACCACGGCATGATGCGGCCGATCTTCTTCAACAGGAAGTTGTGCTCCCGGCCGAATTCCAGGCACGACTGGTCCGTGAAATTCTGGAGCCGCTGCATCTTGTCGAAGTCGATGAATCCGCCGTCTACGCTGATCTGGTGCGATTTCGTGCCGGGGAAGGGAAAGAAATAGGTCCAGCGGAACCGACCCGGCCTGGCCCGGCCCAGCAGGCGGATCGTCTCGAACACGTCTTGACGCTGCTCGTGGGGAAAACCGATGATAATGAAGACCGAACTGTGCATGCCGTGCCGGCCGGCCGTCCCAATGGCCTCGACGATGCTCTCGTTACTCATGTGCCGGTTCAGGATTGTGCGTCGAACCTTCTCGCTGCCCGACTCCACGCCGAACTTGATGATCTTGCAGCCTGCGCCGGCCAAGTCGGCGGCGCATTCATCATCGAAGAACCCCACATGGGCGTTGACCACGAATGGGATGTCAGTGACCTTCCGATAGGCCCGGCAGAATTCCTTGACGTAGGCCTTATCGAACGTGAAGAGGTCGTCGTCGAAGATGAACATGCGTATGTTGCGATAGCGCTTGAGCAGATACGTGATCTCCTCGATGACCTGCGCGACGGTAAAGCGGCGGATGTAGTTGAGACCCTGGAAGCTGCACCGCAGGTCCTTCCTATAGGCCTCGACCATGACGTGGTTGAAACAGTACGTACAGGAAAACGGGCACCCGCGCGAGGCCATGAGGCCGACCCAGCCGTTCTTGGCGTCGATCAGCCGCTGAAAGTCCATGCTCTCGTAGTCCTTCGGCGGCAGCGTCGTCAGCTCGGGCAGGGGGCCGACCGGATTGACATGGCATCGGCCGTTGCGGGCATAGGCAAGGTTAGGCGCCGTCTCGACGCTCTCGCCGCGCTGCATCCTATCGATGAATTCCAGAAAGGCATTCTCGCATTCGCCCCGAAAGGCATAGTCGAACAGTCCGGTCCCGAGGATCTCTTCCACGCTCACCAAGGCATGGACGCCTCCGATGACAAAGGGAATCGAGAATCGGGGTCTGGCCCATTGTGCGAGCCTCTGCGTATAGGCCCACTGGTTGGTCACCACCGAAAAGGCGAGGATGTCGGGCTGCTCCCGCGCGATGCGCTCGACGAACTGCGACTCGGTGGGCAGCGGCTCGATGTCTTCGCACAACTGCCAGTAGCCAACCTCGTGGCCGGCCTTCTTCAGGATGGCGGCCATGTGGGCCACGCCGTAATTGAAACCCAACTGCGATTCGGCCGACGGATATATGAAGAGTACTTTCATGGCGATGGCGTTGCGATACGACCGGCGCGGAATCGGCTGGGTGCCTATTCCTTTACGCGCTCCTGGGTCGGCTTCGACCTGCGCTGTCCCTTTCGAATCTCGTGAATCCTCTGCTGCGGATTCTTCAGCATGCGATTGGCCTGCTCCTGAACGAGGCGCGAAATGATCTCATCCACATCGACGCGCCGTGGATCGGCCAGGGTGTTGACATGGATGATCCTGCACTCGGTGTCACCGCAGGCGCTCCATCGACGGACGAAATTCATGTTATTGCTGCCCGCGAAGATGGTCAACGTGGGCGTTCTCGCGGCCGCGGCGATATGCTGGCAGGCGGAGTCATAGCCGATATATTCGTCGCTGTGGGCAATCAGCGCAGCCATCTCTCCGATGCTGCACTCGACGCCAATCACCCCGTGGGGTATCGCGGGAAAATTGACGCCACTGAACTGTGTCTCCAGACTCGGCAACCCGCCACTGCGGATGTCAGCCACAAGCTGCATGGAGCGTCCGGTTTCGTCGGGGCCGAAGCCACGGTCCAGGATGACCACTGTCTGCGGAACGGCCGCCAAGGTTCGCAGGAGGCGCTTTTCGAACTCCAGGCCCACGCGCTTGCGCGGGTTCTGGCCGACCCCGAAGTTCACGGTGACAACCCGCTGTGCGCCGGAGGCTCGCAGCAGGTCTATTCGCGCCCGTGCCGTGTCCATGAAGGGAGCCGGAATCCAAACGGCCGGGTAACAGAAATCATGAACGCCAAAGACCGTATCCATCCAGTCATTGGTCAGCTCGGCCATGCAGCGACCGGTTCCTGAGAGGGCGTGGTCGCGCGTGTTGAAGAACAGGTAGTTGTCGGCGTGCAGCAACGGCAACACGCCGAGTTGAGAGATCCGGGAGTCCGGGTCGATCACCAGCATCTCCTCTTCGCCGCCGGGCGGTCGCTCGTCCCGGAGAATCTCCAGGGTGGCGTGCCAACTGGCGAAGCGCTCGAAGAGCCCGCCGCGCCGCGCGTAGTTCAGTTCGCGAATCCGCACGCGGGGATGGTCGTCAAAGAGGCCGTGCAGCTTGGCGTTGCCAACCATCACGATGTCAGTTTTGGGGAAGAGCTTCGTCAGTCGCTGGATCATCACGCTCAGAATGGCGACGTCCGCCCCGATGGTCACTCGTGACAGCAGGACGATGCGCGTCGGCGCCTGGCCGGCATCGTGGCGGTATTGTCGCGTGTGGGTGGATACGGCCCGCTGGTACAGGTGATCGGAGGAGACAATGCCGAAGTCGATCAGCGCGTTGTCCAGACTCTTGCCCGTCGGGATGGTGCGACAGTAGGCAATCACCTGGCACATCACGCGGCTGTAGACTTCGATCGGCAGTTCCTCGAAATCATCGCACAGCTTCTCGACGACCAGGCCGAAAAGCGCCGACGACGCGATGTTGTTCAACTCGGGCTTAGAGTGGAACGTGGCCATCTCACAGAGCAGATCGAGGTAGGCCGGTTCGTACAAGCCCCTTTGGAAATGCCGATCGATGAACGAAAACGCTATTTGTCGGGCCAATTGTTGCAATCCCGCCGGATCGACCCTGCTCTCACGCAACCTGTGCCATCGTTGTCTGTAGACTGTGGGTTCCATCTTATACACGCGCATTCAAAAGCGATTGGGCCGCGTCAAAAACCTCCGTCGGCTTGATTTCTTTCATACACTCATGTTGCTTCGGACAGACCTTCTTGTGGCACGGAGAGCAGTCCAGTTCTTTGCGTACGACCACGGTTCTGTCCATGTTCGAATCGGTATACCTGGGGTCGGTGGGTCCCATGATAACCACGGTCGGAACGTCGAATGCGGTCGCGTAGTGGCGGGGCCCCGTGTCATTCGTGATCATGAGATTGCACCGTTGGACCAAGGGCTTGAGCATCTCCAGGTCCACTCTGTCGGGCCGAGTGTCAATGAGGTCCGTGTGGGCGGTATCGATGATCGCCTGCACAATATTGTCCTCGCCCGGGCCGGAAAGAACGACAATCTTCGCCTTGAGACGCTGGCGGCACATCCGAGCCAATTCAGCAAAGTACTCCGCCGGCCAACACTTCGATGAGCCGAAGCTCGCCCCCGGGTTGAGGCCGACGAGGAAATCCGTCTGGTTGACGCCGTACTTTTTGAGAAGGGCTTCGCCTCGCCGCCGAAGCGGTTCGCCGATGAACAGCCTGGGCTTCGTCTGCGCGGGGACTTGCAGGCCCAACCAGCGGCATATCTCCAGGTAATAGTCCGTCATGGGGATTGGAACGATGCCGTGACCGTTGCGGGTCACGGCGGGCCCTCCGGCCAGCAAGCCGCTGCGCCACTCGCGCCGATAGCCATAGAGCGTCTTGATGCCGCTCAGTCGCATCGTCAGGGCGGAGCGCAGGGAGTTGGCCAACAGGATCGCGACATCCGGGCGTATCTCGTGCAGTCGCGCGCGCATGAGGCGAAAAGCCGCCCAGGATTTGTCACCAAGATCGATGAAGCCGTCAAACCACGGACTGTCGCGGAGAATGCCTTGGGTCGATTGCTTGAGCACACCGATGATCCTGGTCTGCGGCAGGTTCGCCCGCAGGCATTCGAATACGGGCGTGGCCATCACAATGTCCCCCACCCAATTAGGGCAGCGAACGGCCAGTGTTCTTGCATGGGCAATGTTCGGCGTCATCGTCGGCCTTGCATGATGTAGAACGTCAGAGCCATCGTCTGCAGAACGGCGCCGAATCCCAACGCCACGAAGACGCTGTTGTAGTTTCGGTCGGGGCTCATGAACAGCCACAGCGCCAACAGCAGACAGAACGGCACGAAAACCTGCACGATGCCTGCCAAAAGCCGCATGGCGGAGAATTCGCCGTACATTTCACTCTTGTGCATGCGCCTGAGTTGTTCGAGGATAT
>CAYNQP010000180.1:0-7357 GCA_964399325.1 uncultured Pirellulales bacterium | reverse complement strand
GGAATGCCCACGATCAGCGAAGCGTAGCGAGGGTTCGCACCGTACACGACGACATTGTTGATATGGACGCGCCGCAGCTTGCCGACCGAAACACCGTCCGGACCGCGCATCCGCCTGCCTAAGCGCAGGAAGAACGGGGAATTGACGATGTCGCGCATGGTGATGTTGCTGATGGTGATATCTTCGAGCAGCCCGCCGTCCACCGTCTCCAGGGCAAAGCCCCGGCAGCGCTCGAACACACAGTTGGAGATCGTGATGTTCTTGAACCCGCCGTTGGACTCGGTGCCGAACTTGATGCGCCCCGTGACACCGCCTCGGTCGGGGGCCTGTTCCTGGGTCCGTCCGAAGGTCCCGTCCAGGAACGTTCCCTCGTCGTAGCCGGTGACCTGGCAGTTGGTGATGGTCACATTCTCAGTCGCCCGCGCATAGCCGAGGGCGTAGGAACTCTTCAAGACAATCGCGTCGTCGTTCGGCGAGTTGATCGTGCAATTGGAGATGCGCACGTTGCGGCAGCAATCGACGTTGATGCCGTCGCGGTTGGTGTCGATCTTGACGTTGTCGATGGTGAAGTTGTCCACGCCGGTCGGCAGGATACAGAAGTGGCCGCCCGTCAGGAAGGTCACGTCACGGATGATGACATTGCGGCACAGCTTCAGCGCCACGGCCTTGTTGCCCACGCCCGGGCGGTCGCTGTCCCACTGTCGCAGTCCCTTGCCGTGGATCAGTCCCGGACCCAGGATGGAGATGTTCTCAAGGTTCTCCCCCCAGATAAGGCTGTCGTGCCAATGGCTATGGCCGAAATCCTGGTACTTGTGTTTGTCTCCCCACACGTTAGCCTCGGCCGGGTCGTAGCCCTGGGTCTCGTTGGGCTCGGCCGCCAGGATCGTCGCCCCCTGGTCGAGGTACAGCGTGATATTGCTCTTGAGACGAATGGAGAAGCTGGCATACATACCGGCCGGGAAGTAGACCGTCCCGCCTCCCGCAGCCGCCGCGGCCTCGATCGCCTTGTTGATGGCCGCTGTGTCGAGCGTCGTGCCGTCGCCGACCGCGCCGTATTGCTTCACATCATACGCAGCGGCACAGAGACCGGGCCCTATCAGACTGGCCATCACCAATATCGCACCGAACGCAGATTTCCGTCGCATCATGAGTATCCGTCCCTTCCTCTGTAAACCCTGTTCATATCTCGGCAAGACAGGCTATTTCACCTGCACATCCCAGACCTTAGAGCGGCGCGACTTGCCTTCCGGGCCCTCGACATTGAGCACGACGACGAGGTCGCCGCCTTTCTGATACTGGTGGATCGGGTGCTGTTCCGTCGAGGTCGCACCGTCGCCGAAGTCCCATTGCCACGCCGTGATCTTGCCTCGCGAGAGGTCCTGAAACGCCACCAGCCGACGGTCCATATCCAACACGGTGAAAGACCACTGGGCCTCGATGGGCTTGGCGAGTTGCGGTTCGAGCGGCATCAGCCGGAAGGCGCACAGAAGCGAAGCGTTACCGTACATCCGGTGATGCCGCGACAAGTTCCAGAACCCATTGTTGCCCCGGCTATTGACGTCGTCGTAATCAATGATTGCCCAGGAAAGCCCTATGATCTTGTTCTCGCTCAGCACGGATTCGACCGCCCGGGCGGGCCCTTCGGCGCCGGCATAGTCAAACGGCGTGACCCAAAACTCCAGCACGAGTTTGCCCGATTCGCCCGGCTTGAAATCGTACGAGCACGCCGCGTTGGCGTAAGGCAATTCCTTGATCCAGGGCTGCGAGCCCCAGGCCAAGGCCCAGTCCTTGCCTTCGGCAGGCGTGAAGATGTGATAGTTCTGGGCGTGAACGCCGTGAATAGCCCGGCCGGCCTCCCAGACGCCAATCCGGTCGTCCGGGTCGGCCCGCGCCTCGCCCACGTGCTCGGCCGTCCACAACTCGGGATGCCCCTTGTCGATCAGAGGCCCGCCGGAGGCATCGCCATCGACCACGACCTCGAATGTGTCGTTGTGCAGATCGGGCCGGGCGAAGTCCCAATAGTCGTCGAAGGCCTCGTACAGGAAATACAGGCGATTCATCCCCTTGACCCACCCGACGCGTACGCGCACGTCCAGGGTGTTCGGATCGGGTCTGGCGTGCCTGCCGTTGTCGTCGACGAGCTGGTCGGTGCCGACGATATACGCGTCCGGAACCATCGACCAATCCGCGATGTCACCGTCGACCCGCGGGATCATGTTGGCCGGAAACTGAAAGACCTTGAATGTCACCTCCGGCCGGTTCAGCGCCACCGCCCGGGAGCAAACCGCCAGAGCCATCGCGGCTAGTATCGCTACACGCATTCGCACGAGCCGTCCTCCCAGTCACAACCTCAAAGCGCCGCCCCGACAACGATCAGGCGGGTTTCGTATGGCTTCAACACCAAAGGCAATTGCATCGTGTCATCCCCAGCACTGGCATCAGCAATGCTCTTCATGTCGCCGGAAAATGCGTTCCAGACCTGGGCTTTCCCTTGGCCCGCCAGGGTCACCTTCCGCAGTTGTTCCTCCGTGCTCTCATTGAAGAAGAAATAGGCGTCCGCGTCGCGCCAGCGCCGGTGGCAGTACTTGACGGCCGGACAGGACCGGTCGAATGTCACATCAGGACTGGGCAACGTCTTCAGGACAGCATCCGTCAGCTTGCCGGAAGCCTCGCGCATCGCCCAGCTTAGGTCGGCCGGCGCTTTGGCATCCAGGAACGCCTGCTCCACCACCAATGACGGCTCGCGACCCAGGAAGATCACCTTCCCCCCTGCCGCAACGAACGCCTTCAACTGATCCAACGCGGCCTTCGACATCGCTGTAACAGACGGGACAATCACGGCGCTGTAGCCCTGGCCGCTGAGATTTTTCAATTCGCTGCCCTCGAGCGTCAAGACGGAGGCAATGGAGCGGTCGTCGACAAAGTCGAAGTCCCGCTGGCGCTCCAGCAACTCCTGCGCAATCGCCAGCACGCTCAGGTTGGCCTCATTGTCGCCCAACCACAGGCTCATCGTCGGCTGGTACAAAGCGATCCTGGCCGTGGGGCGTCCTTGCGAGAGCACGTAGCAGACGCGATTGATGTACTTGGCAATGGCGCCGAATCTCTCGTCGGCCAGCCACCCCTTCATGCCGGATTCGCCCGAGGTGGAAGCCGGAATCCACATGACCTCGACCATATTGATCCCACGCACCAACTGCTGGTTGAGTACCCACTCGGCCTGCTCGGCGTTCGGGGCGGGTTTGTACGCGGCGAAACTCTCCGTGAACGACCGGGGCCGGCCGAACAGATGCGCCGCCGAGGACGCGAACTTCGGATAATCCGACACCTTGCCCGGCCAGATCTGATCCCAGATCGCATCGACACCCGGCATTTGAACCGGACGCATGCAGCGGAAGAAGTCGCCCTCGGAGCGGGACAGACCGACCATATCGTCCTCGTGATTGAGGTGGACCAGGTATTCGACGTTATGAGCAGCGCACCACTCGGCCTGCTGCGCGAAAAAGCTCTTCTCGAAGCGGCTCGACCAGACGTCCCAATAGTCGGCCTTGGCCCGGCGCTGGGCCTCTGTCACGGTCGTGCCCCGCCGCGCAACAATAGAGGCCAGGTAGGGACGCACGTCGTAGCCCTTCTGCGCACGGAACTCCTCGATGATGCCGTTCGTCCAGGGTGTGATGCCATAATCAGGCTCGTCGCCTCTGAAGCCCAGCACGGTCTTGCCGAACTCGTCGCCCACAACCTCTTTGTACTGCTCGTGTGTCCACCCGATGAACTTGGCGACCGCTTCCGGATTGAGGTAGTCACAGAGGGCGTGAGTCCCATCCTTGGCGCCGACCTTGGGATTGTTGACCGAGCGCGTGGCCGAGGTGCGGAACTGCTGCTCGACCACCTGCACTTGCCATTGCCCGTCGGGAGCGGTCCAGTTCAAGCGGCCCGCCTTCGGCTCGATGACATGGGTGGCGCCGTCGGCCTCGTTGGTCGCTATGGCGCAAATCGTGTTGTTAGCCGCCTCGCGGTCCATGGCCTCGCCGGCCTTGCGCGACAGGTGGCCCGCGACCCTGAACGTCTGCATCGTCAGGTCGGGCCGCTCCTGGCTGAACTTGCCGCCCGCAAAACCGCTGGGATACTTGCCCTCATCGACCAGCCAGACGCGCATGTTCCGCTGCTTGGCTTGGTCCACCGTGTACTTAACCAAGGCGAACCATTCGGGCGACAGATAGCCGGCCTTCATACGATAGCCCGCTTCAAGCGTCACGGCTCTGACGTTCTTGGAGCTGTATTCAGCCAGATCCCGCGCAATCACCTCTTCGGTGACGGGCCCGTCCCAACCCCAGTAGAAGGTCATGCTGTATTCCGGCGGCGGCTCCTTGAACTTTGAGGCCACTTCGGCCGCGGTCGGGTCCGACAGGTTCTGCCAGGGTAGGTCCAAACCGAAGGCCACACTCGAAAGCAGCAATGCGAGCGGGACAATCAGGTGCTTTCTCATTCTCTCAATCCCCTAATCAAAGAAGCGCTTGGATTCAGCCGATAGCTTCGACGCTTTTCCCCAGGCATCTTATTGCCCCCGCCGTTGTTTTCGCAAGACATTCCTCCTCAGCGGGGGGCCCCCATCGACAACAACTCGATCACGGCGCTGGCATCCTGCTTGCGGCAGGCGGGAACGAGGCCGTCCCGCATGAGTGTGGCACCGTCAACGGTCTTGCCGTCCAGAAACGACAGCGGCGCCCGGATCGTCCGGCCCCTCGTTCAAGATCGGCAGATAGCATGAAGGCCGGCTCGTTTGCACGGGCCGGCCTTTGCTGTCTGCAAGGTCAGACCAATAATCTCGGACTCAGGACGCGGCACACGCCGGCTTGCTCCGCTCTCGCGGCGGTCACGCCGTAGAGACCGTACGTCACGCTCAGTCGCCGAACAGTATGTCCGAGACATCCGGGGTGGACCAGAAGTCCGGGTCGATTTCACCGAACGGCCAGTCGCAAGGATCCAATGTGGGCGGCTCGACAACTGGGGGGTCCCAAACCGGCGGCTCCCATTCAGGAAACTCAATCACCGGGGGCTCACAGACGATCGAGCCCATCTGCGACACGACCCACGCCGAGCATTCGAATTCCGTGCCCATGGGGGCGGGGTACTCCAGCGGCAGCGGCGCCGTCAATAGGATATCGGCGACCCAGTGGACGTTGTAGCCGAAGACGATGACCCGCGTCTCCGGCGTGTAGCGGATATGATACTCGCCCTCGGCCCAACTCTCGTCGATGAAGCCGTCGACATTCTCGCGTAGGGCCAGCTCGTTGGTGGTACGCCCCGTAAAGACCAGCGGCGCCTCGGGAGTCGGCGGGCAGTAGTTGGTGGCATCGAGGAACGCGAGTGGGTCAACGGGGAAGAACGATTCAGTGCCAACCGGGCCCATGCCGACCGGCGTGGCGCCCTCGGCCATGGACAGGCACATCGCCGTCACCTGCTCCAGCGTGGCGAAATGCCAATCGACGATATTGCCGTAGGCCTTGGCGTTCAGCTCTCGCCCGATAAAGCACAACTGCTGGTTCTTGGTCATCTGGATCATGTTGTTCAAGAGGGGGTACCAATACGTGCGGTTGGTCGCGTCGTAGACCACCTTGTCTCCGTCTATCCATTGGACGGACAACGTGGCCGTGGCGGTGCTGCCCGCAAGCGAAACAATCGCCGCACACAGCATCGCAGTCGTAAGCATTCTTTTCATTTTCCTTCTCCTTGGAATAATCGGTCATCCTTGATAATAGAGGGCTTCTTGGGGTCATCTCATCCTCGTCATGCGCGTCACAGAGCCTCGCGCGAGGGCCCTTGACGTCAAGAGATTTGAGACTTTAGGGTGTTGCTTTCGGGCGGACTGCGGGCCAACTGGGCAGAACTCAAGGTTGCGGCCGAACGTGCAGAAAAGACAGGCGGCCAAGCTGCCGATACTCGTTGAGTTGTCAGGCGACAGGACTTGGGCCGGACAGCACTCAGGCGTGAAGGCCGCGGCACCAGGACGATGCAACGACAGCGACTCGGCGACAAGGCGGCCCCGACGCTGACCGGCGCCGGCGCGCCCAGGCGCACCCCTTCTGGTCGTGTTTCACCCATCCTCCGTGAGAGCATCTTTCCGTCTCCGTACGGATTACTGCATCCCGTGTGGCGGCCCTATGGCCCCTACTCCTGCTGGAACATGCCCACGGCCCCTTTCCGTGGGAGCCCGATGCACATTCCATTGCATATCTATACCACGGTAAAGGGAAGATGTCAAGTCGAAAATCATTCTCACGCAGGGACGCGGAGACGCAGAAGCAAAGGAAAGGCTGACCTTGGACTTAGATGACGGCTTCGACCTGTATGCGTGAGGCCCGTTTCGTACATTGGTTCACTGGATGGAAGGTCCCGGTGTCAATGGCGGCCGCCCAAATGAGCAGGCTCATTAGTCGCTGAATCAAGCCGTTCTGAAAAGGGTGGGCGCAGGAAGGGACTGCGACCAAGCTCGCTTGGCGAGCAGCCCCTGACAAAGCCCACGCAGGTCCCTTTGGGACCTGGAACGGCGAACCTCCGAATAGACCGGCCCCACGAAACCGGCGTCAGCCCATCTCTGCGCCGCTGCGTCTCTGCGTAAGAAAACAAGAGGCCTGGCACAAGGCTCCACTCAGTCGCTGGCTGACACGCCGCGTTTTCTGTTGTCTTGGGCGGGTGCATCGTCCATAATAGCCCCCACAGAAGCGGTAGGTAGTTGGGTCGTCTCGCGTGCGAGTAGCTGACGCCGAATAGATGTTTGGAATTCCCGCGAAAAAATCCCGCGACCGTCCCTTCGACAAGCTCAGGACAGGCTTGACAACGGCTTGCTCATAGATGTCCCCAGATTTCCCCAGATTTGCACCTGCCCCCAATCAAGTAGGCTGACCCCAGAACTCTCCTTTGTATTCCTTGAAGCCCTCCAGCAACTGCCGGAATGAAGTGGGCTTGAATTTCTCAAAGCTCTCTTCGTCCACGTAAACGAAGTCGTACTCCACGTCTGTCTGCACCCGGTTGATGTCTTCGCACCATTGGCGCAGCCGCGCCATCTTCAGCGGCACATCCAAATCCTCCTGGCCTTTGGTTTCGGCAATGACAATCCGCTTGCTGGATAACTTGACAAGAAAATCAGGGTAGTAATTGGAAATGTCGCCGGCCGCGTTCACGTAGTCGAGCTTGAAATGCACGGCCAGGTAGTTCTTCGCGTAGGAGGTCACATCGTTGCATTCTTCCAGAAAGTGGGCAACCCGCAGTTCAAAATTGCTGTCACCAATGATCCGGTTGAAGACGCTCTTCTTTGGCACAAGGTAGCCTTGATCCTTGGCCACAAAAGGGCGGGTCTGGC
>CAYNQP010000179.1:4154-7396 GCA_964399325.1 uncultured Pirellulales bacterium | reverse complement strand
CGCGCCGAGGAGTTGGACACGCTGGAAGCCGCTGACTACGCCGCGCTCAGCGCCGTCGAGCGCGGCAGGCTGCAAACGCTACGCCTGGAGCGCCCCCGGAAGCTCTTCTCGCACTTCAGTCAGAACACCTTGATGTTCATCACGTGTGCCATCGTCCTGATCTACGCGGTCGCGGGCGGATTGGAGGCGGCCTTTCTTAGTGACATGATCCAGGGCATATTCATCATTCTGCTGTCGCTGATTCTCCTGCCGTTTGCCTTCGGCAAGATCAACAGCCTCTACGGCGGCAGCGGGGCTCTGCGTGGGTTCCAGACGATTCACGAGCGGTTGCCCGAGTCGTTCTTCGAGATTTTCGGCTCGCCGACCACGATTGACTTCACCTGGTACTACATCGCCTCGATCATGCTCATGGTGACGATCAACGTGGCGGTGGGCGCGAACCAGTTGTCGGCGATCGGCTCGGCCAAGGACGAATATTCAGCTCGGTTCGGCTTCACCACGGGCCTCTACATCAAGCGCGTCTGCACGATTCTGTGGGGCCTGTTCGCGCTGACGGCCGCGGTGCTCTACGTGGGCAAAGTACACGACCCGGATATGATTTGGGGCTACGCCACGCTGGACTTGCTCGGACCTCTGAACGTCGGGCTGGTCGGGCTGATGATCGCCTGTCTGATGGCGGCCCTGATGAGCACGGCCGATTGCCTGATGATTACCAGTTCGGCACTGCTGACCCGCAACCTCTATCGCGTTGTGGTCCCCGACCGGCCCGAGAGGCACTACGTAGCGGTCGGGCGGATTCTGGGGGCCGTTGTTGTCATCGGCGGCGCCTTTGTCGCCGCGCAGTTCTCGAGCATCTTGAACCAGTTGAAGCTGACCTGGGAGTTCGGCGTGATCTTCGCCGCGTCGTTCTGGATGGGGATTCTGTGGCGCAAGAGCAACAGCAAGGCGGCGTGGAGTTCGGTCTTAGTGACATTGTTGGCGTTCTTCCTCTTGCCGCTGCTGGTCCCGATGGTATCTCCGGCCCTGCGCACCAATGCCTATCTCATCAAGCTGACCAGCCCCGATCCGCTGACGCGCACCTACACGGCCCACGAGGTGGATGTCGAGACGCGGGATGCCGAGATCGCCAAGTGGAACGTGCTCGACGCCACTGGTCAGGCGATAGGGTCCAGGCCCGAGCCGATTGAGGTGGGCAAGAAGTTTACCAAGACCTATCAGCTTCCGGCCAAGGGTATCTTCTGGACGCAAGGGGTCAAACCCAACGAGGCCGGCGTGCCGGAAGGCCAAGGCCTGTTGAACCTCGAGTTGATTGTGCTCGACCGCCTCGGCTGGGACTTGTCGCGCAACCCCAACGCCCTGAACGAAACGGTGCGCGCCCTGTTTCGCGTCCTGACCCCGTTCGTGCTTCTGATTGTGTTGGGGTATCTGGCGAAGGGCGACGACGAGAAGACGCTCGACCGCTTCTATGCCAAGATGAAGACCCCCGTGCTGGCCGATCGCGAAGCCGACCAACGCGAGCTGGAGTTGTCCTACGCCAGCCCGCATCGGTTCGACCATCTCAAGATGTTCCCGCGGACGAGTTGGGAGTTTTGCAGGTGGGATAGGACCGACACCGTCGGCTTTGGCGTCGCCTTGCTGGTAGCGTTCGGTATTATCGGGCTGTTCCTGCTGGTGGTTTCCATCGGCCGCTGATCGCCCTGGGTGCCGCGGGCCCGAACGCCCTTGAGCGTTCGGAATAGGTCCTATACGACCTATGGGACCTATGCCAAACGCAACACGTCGCGTTTGGGGGACCCATGGCGCCGCGATTTACGGTTCTACGTCCGGTTGGCGATGTGAGCGGTCAGAATCAGGAAGATCGCGCGGCTTTCATCGTGTGCTGCCCCGACGATGGTGGGCTCGCCGACGTTGACCGACGCTGGGCCGTCCCATGTCCACGATACGCTGTCGGGAGGCGCCTCGCTATTGCTTTGCTGCTCACCGCGCGCGCCGGAACCGGAATAGGCGAATTCATATCGCAGAACGATCGTGTTCTCGGACAGGACAGTTGGCCACACCGCAAACGTCTGGCCGTGCTCGTAGGCGCGGTATTCCACGGTATCTCTGGGGCCCTGGTTCGTTTTGACCACCTTGGTTCGCGGGCGGTATGTGGTTTCACTCTGCCTCATCTTGCCTTGCTGCGATCCGTGGATGCCCACTGCCTTGGCGCCCGTCACGACGGTGGCCTTTTCGGGGTCCTTGAGACATGCGAGAATGTTCTCCGCGGAAACGGCGTGAGGCTCCTGGCCGAGCGGGCTGACGCCCATTTCATAGAGCGCCGCCAAGTCGACCTGCACGACGAAAGCCTCGACGAGGACACCGGTGCCCGCATAAGGGTCTGGTGGCTGTTCCTCCGGATTGCGATTCCGGGCGACCGGTGGTCGGACCACAGGCGTCCGGACTGGGGGCGTCCGAACCTGCCTCTGAGATGCGGCCGGGCGGCCGCCGATCAATACAACCGCTCCTGCGAGCGCGCAGACGAGTACAAGACTCAGTTTCGATGGCTTTGTCATGGTCTTTCCCTTTCACATGACGTCTATTCGAGTCCTGCATCGAGTCCGCAGCCCTGTGACCCGCACAACTGTATGTTCCAGACGGTCGCGAGGCGATTACGTTACATTTTTTTCAGAATGTCCGCCTGGGGAGACCCTCAGATGGTAGGAGAGTTCCGCGGGCTAGCCCCGCGCCCGTGTGGTCCACTCCAGGGGGTCGAGCTTGTAGTAGTCCCGCAGTTCGTCATACAGCTCGGGGTGTCTCTTCTGCATCTGTTTGGGCTTCTCGAAGAAGGTCTCGGTGGCGACGGCGAAGAACTCGGCCGGATTCGTCGCCCCGTATTTGTTCATAACCGAGCGCCTGTGGGCCTTCTTGCTCTTCTGTAGGACGGCATACTCCTCGCCCAGGACGCGGGCCCAGGCGACATAGGCCGACCGATGTTCCAGAATGGGAGCCCCGTCGGCGGCCCCATCTTCCTGATCGAGTTGATGGGCGAACTCGTGCAGCACGACGTTGCGTGCATCGGTGATATTCGACGTGCCTCCGGTGACGCTGTCCCAGGCCAGCACGACGGGCCCGTTTTGCCATGACTCTCCGAGGCGGACGCTTTGGCCGTCGATCGTGACCCGGCCGTCGGACGAGACGATCTTAGCGACATACGTGTGCGGGTAGACCATGATGGTGCGCAGCTTGGCGAATTGGGTCGTCTT
>CAYNQP010000179.1:0-4144 GCA_964399325.1 uncultured Pirellulales bacterium | reverse complement strand
ATTCAACAGGAGCATGCACGCCTGGGCCGCGATGGTGACTCGTATCTCGTCGTCGATCTCCAGGCCGCCGCATCCTTCGAAACGTTTCTCGTGCAGGAAGATGAGGATGTTGCCGTGAAGCTGCTGTCTCAACGCGTCCGGCAGGTGGTTATAGAGAGGGACATTCTCTTCGACGATCTGCCTCCACGCCTCGGGAAACGGCATAGCCAGCAGACGTTTGCGCCGGGCATGCCGAGACAGGCGCTTGGCGATGAAGAAGGTCGCAGCCAGCAGTATGCCTGCGATGACCAATTCGACGAAAATCATGCTCGCCCATCCTTTCGTGATCGACCCCGGGCTCTAGAGCTTCGCACCGCAGGACTTACAGTACTTGGCGTCGCCATCGTGGCCTTCGGCGCTGCAGTTGGGGCATGCTTGGGTATTGAGCTTCGGGCTGTTCGCTTGTGCCCATTCCACGGTTACAATCCCGGTCGGCACGGCGATGATCGAATAGCCTAAGATCATCACAATAGCCGCCAGGAACTGCCCCAAACCTGTTTGCGGCGAGACATCCCCATACCCGACGGTCGTGAGGGTGACAATCGCCCAGTAGACGCTGGCCGGGATGCTGGTGAAGCCGCCCTCGCCCCCTTCGATGACGTACATCAGAGAGCCGATGATGACCACCAGAGTCACGACGACGAAGAGAAAGACGAGAATCTTGCGGCGACTGGCATACAGGGCCTTCTTGAGCATGCCCGCTTCTTTCGTGTGGTGGCCGAGTTTCAGGACCCGGAAGACGCGCAGGACTCTCAGCACGCGAACCACCGCGAGATACCGACTGCCATAGATCACGAGGCTCACATAGGTTGGGACAATCGCCAGCAGATCGACGATGCCGAAGAAGCTGACCGCGTAGCGGACGGGCCGGCCCACGCAAATCAAGCGCAGGATGTACTCGACGGTGAACAAGATCGTGAAGAACCACTCTACGACGTAGAGCCATGCGCCGTGCTGGGTGCGGATGGAACTGACGCTGTCGAGCATGACCGTCAGGACGCTCAGCAGGATCGTGGCGATCAGCACGATATCGAACCACTTGCCCGCGGGCGTGTCGGCCTCGAAGATGATTTCAAACAGGGTGTTGCGCCACCCGCGATGGGGTTCATCGACAGCCGCGTTCATTCTTGACCTTTCCGCCGTTTCCGTTACCGGGGCCGGGCGCGTCTCAGCACGATACGTCGCAGTGGATACTACAGGGTTTGCGGAGGTCGTCAAGCGAGTTCCGCGTACGCGAGGCCGGAAAACACGATCCGCGAACGATATAGGACTTCAGTGGGGCACGTATGTGGCCGATATTCCTTTGGAGGCGGGTTACCACAGTATCTGGATCTGGGGGACGTGCGTGATGCTTCGACGCGATGTCACGGGACGTTGGGTTCTATTGCTTGTTGTCATCGTGGCGCTCTCGATAGCCGCAGGTTTCTGGGCCTTGCGGGCGCTCACGGAGCGGCCCGGCCTTCATCGGCCACTTGCCGGCCCCGTAGCGACCGATCCATGTGAAAGCCGGGGTGTTGAGAGCCAACCCGCGCTCGAGCAGGTCGGTTCCGTCCACGACTCCCATGGTATCGCTGCATCTCCAAACGAACCCAGTGTTGCTGTATTCGGCGAAGCCGAATCTGATGCTGTGGACTCTAACGAGACTGAGGCCTCAGGCGTGGCCCCGCCTGGTTTGATGACGACGGATGCGACGGTGCCGCCCGAGCCCGGTTTCATCATTCGCGGGAAGGTCGTTCGGCCGGACGGGACCCCGTACAACGGCGAGATGGTTGAGCCACTGGAGAATGCGGGTCGATGGCCCGAGGCCGTGTGCGTACAGGTCACCGGCCCCGACTGCGACCGTTCCTGTCAGATTAACGAAGAGGGCCGCTTCGAATGCGCCGGGCTGGATGCAGCGGGCTATGTTGTCTGTGTGGCGGACACGCTGGGGTCCCACCGGCTTTTCTGTCATGGGGCCCAGGTCGAGGTCGGTCCTGCTGCTCCGTCCGCAGATGCGGTCCTCGTCGTGGGCCGCGAAGTCTCGGTAACGGTCTCGGTGCTGAGCCGCGAGTCTCTTGAGCCTTTGCCGGATTGTGCAGTTGCCGCGGAGCCTATCAGTGGACAGACCCCCGCCCGAGGGATAACCGATGAGTTGGGTCTTGCAGAGTTGAGCCTCATTGCCGGCCAGTACCGCATCTACGTGCCTCGATGGGAAGATGATCGATCTACTGGAGTGAGCCCTGAGCTCCTGACGGTCAGAACGATGAGCGGACCCATCGTGATGGAACTGCGCGTTTCGGTAGCTCCTCCGACGGAAGACGCTGTCACTGGTGTTCTTGTTGATTCAGCGGGTAGCCCGGTCAAAGGGTACGTAGACCTCGAATTCGCAGCAACCGAACTTGAGGTCGAGCCCGCCGCGTTCTTCTCCATCGCAGAGCCCTACCATTGCCCGTCGGAAGGCTGCTTCGGTCGTGCCCAGGATGTGGCCGGAGAGCTATGCCGATGGTTTCTATGGCTGCCGAGCGACTCAGCCAGGAATTTGACCATTGTTCTGGAACCAACGTCGAAGATTGTCGGCTGGGTGGCTGACGCGGAAGGGCGGCCGGGGCCGGATGCGCACATGGACCTGTATGTACTGATGGCCGATGGCAGTTGGCGTAGCTCAAGCCGGTCGCTCCACACGTCGACGACAGACGGCCAGGGCTATTTCCAGTTCGAGAACGTTCCTGTGGGCCTGAAAGTCAAGGTGTCGGCCGCCCGTGGAACGGCCGAGGGACAATCCGAGCCGCTCGACTTGAAACCGGGCCGGATGCTCGAGGTCGACCGGATTGTGATACGGGACCGCAAACTTGAATCGGGCATTATCCGGGGCTGCATCACCGACGAGAACGGTCAGCCCATAGCGTTCTGCAAAATGGTGGCCACGGTGGAGTTGGTCGGGCAGTCGCTCATGACAGATGCGCAGGGGTGCTTCGTCCTTCGTCGGGTGCCTGCAGATCGGTCTGTCACTGTGGCGATTCGAGTGCCCGGCTGTGGCACGTGGTCGAGGACAGCCGCGGCCGGCGACGTTGACTGCCACTTCCTGGTGTGTCCCCAGGGCTGGGATGCGGTGGGACAGGAAGCGACCCCTCTCGTGGTGGACCGATGGTTCAATCATGCCCCTATGACATGGGACCAGCTTCGCGGGTGGGTCGTGTTGCTGACCTTTCGCGATTTCATGGATGTTGACCCGGGGCTGTCGCAGATACGGAATCTCTGTGAAGAGTATGGTCCCAGGGGGCTGGCTGTCATCGTCGTCTGTCAGCACGCGCCGACTGAAAGATTGGCCGACCTTGCGGTCAAGCATGCCTTGAGGCAATTCAATGGCATTCCCATCGCAGGCTGCCTTGACGCCGACCCGAACGTGGCTGCCGAGGTGACGCCTCCAGCGCGACCGTTCGAGATCGGGGGGGCGACCCATTGGCTCTACCAGGTCCACGACTGTCCGGCTTACTTCCTGATCGACAAGCGGGGCACCGTCCGGTGCTGCCCGCGTGCATCAGATCTTGAGCAATGGGTTCAGCGACTGTTGGACGAGTAAGTTTGCCATGCCCCGGTGGTGCAGCGGGTGTTACCAGGGGTCGATTCGGTGCCTTGTATGGGTAGGTGAAATCTCGAAATCAAGGATGCTGAAATGAACCTGGTGATGATCATTCTGGAAATTGCTGTGCTGCTGGCCGTTGGCTTCGGATATGGCAGGCAGTAGAAACGCAAAACGTTGTGTCTCTGCTATCACGGGGCCGTAGTGCGGTCCGTTGCGTCTGTGCCGGGATACATGGCGGCGCCATATTTTCTGGCCGCATCCTGTCGGATGTATTCCATGATGGGGGCAAAGTGAACAGCGGGCAGAATCTGCTTCTTTCTGTCTTTGCGGTCCGGGTAGACGATCTTGAGGATCTTGCCTTTCTCCAGCTCTCTCGGTTTGATCTCGAATTTCACCGAGAACCCGTATTCGGAGAGGAAATCGAGATTGGGGGCCGGATAGGATTGGGGCTGCGCGTCCGGACACTCAGGCACGTCGGGGACGATCGAGGGGGTAATGAGACCGTCATCCAGGCCGATATCGAGGTTCCTCTTCTTGATGTCC
>CAYNQP010000178.1:0-7416 GCA_964399325.1 uncultured Pirellulales bacterium | reverse complement strand
TACTTACTTCCACAGCACAATAGACAAGCTCATCATTTACGATGCAACGGCTGTCCCCGACATGTCTTATATGAACGGAGGTAAGCATAGGTACAACGGCGTTGAATTTGAGGCAAAGCGCTTCATTACGCCACACTGGCACATTCTCGGCTCGTTCACGCATCAGGAAAACGAGGCCGACACTGGATTGAATCCAAGCGTAGTACCAGAGAATATGGCGAAACTTGGCACAGCCTACACATGGGAGGCCGGGAGTGTGTCCATCTTCTATTGTTACTTTGGCAAACCGCCGGAAATCTACTTCGCCTCATTACCCGCCCCCTTCGGCTCGACGCTCGTGGTCAATCCTGAGCCCAAGCCCATACACCTGATCAACATGAACGTGAACCTCGATGTGTCGAAATGGATGGGGATGAAGCAAGGGCGGTCCACCTTCATGTTCCGGATAGAGAACCTCCTTAACGAAAAGAGTCATGTGCCGACACTGGCTTACTCCGGCACTCCGAACTCCTTCCCCTACGGCCCCGGCATGACTCTCTATGCAGGACTGACGGTGAATTTCTGACCGTCATCGACCGTTCCCGTCTGTCGTCATCGTCCATCAGTCGAACGTCATTCGCTCGACCGGCGTCAGGCTCACCGGGCCGATCAGGCCGGAGTCTCTCGGGGACCACTTGGAAGCATTGATCAGCCCGTCCCGCCCCCTGTTGCTCCCCAGCCGCGCGGGGAAATTGGTGTTGTAGAACTTTTTGTAGCTGACGCCGCGTCGATCCAGGTCAGCAATCCGGTTGGCCATCAGGTTCGACACGTCCACCTCCAGCGTATTCTGCGCCTGCATTTGACCGCTCGGAATCAAGACCTTGAAAGGCGGGCTGATCAACATACCAAGATCGTTGCCATTCAGTCTGACCTTCGCGCTTTCACACACGCGGCCCAAGTCGAGATACCATCCGGTGGCACTTCCTTCAGGCCTTCGGAAGGTAATCGTATGCCGCGCCGTGCCGGAGAAGCTCTTCAGGGCTTCCGGGCCGTAGTCTGTCCAGGAGCCCAACTCTTTGACCTCGAGGGCAGGCGGCAATTCCGGCCCGCCCTCGAGGGGAGTGACGGTCCACGCTCCTTCGATCCGTTGGGACGGCCCTGCTGGTCTGAAGTAGTCGTACACAGGCCCGCCCACTGCCGTGTCAAATGCTCTGAGGATGCACGATTCGCCGGGCGCGAGCTGGAGGTAGACTTCGGTGACGTCGTCCGTAGCCTTTCGCACGGCGCCAAGACCTCTTCTTCCGCGCATTGGATCGTAGACCGCCACCGATGCCGCCCTGGCTCGCACCGGGAACCATCCATCCAATGGGTCGCTGCCGCCATTGTGAACGTAGTAACATGTGTCCCCTTCCAGCGTGCGACGAACGAACTGAAGTCCCCGTTCGACCATCGGCTCTCTTGCGACACCCGCCGCGACGAGCAACTGCTCCAGACTGTCCCCTAGCAGAAATCTGCCGCTTCCGACCGAGGCACTCCGAACGGCTGAATCTCCCACCTCAGTGAACTCAAGCCAACGCACGAGCTTCTGATAACCCGCTCGGCGTTCGTCGAGGTTTCTCCATCCGGGGACATCGGAGGGCAGCTTGCCCTGCACAACCACGGTAGCCCCCTGTCGCGCCAAATCCAGCAGCCTGGCGAACGTCGATAGAGGAATCGACTCGGTCCGGGGCACGACCACGATCTTGTATGAGACGCCGCCAGTCTGAAGCGTGCCGCCGGCGCACTTCACGCCGGTGAGCAAACGGTCTGAAATGAAATCGAACGTGTAACCGTTTCGACGCAGGGTCTCTCCGGCCTCCGCGGCCGTACCGACCATTGACGCACGGAAATGCGGCAACATGCTTCGGCCCGGCTGCGACCACTGGTCGTGCATCGGGAAGTACAGCAGCACATCATTGTCGGGCTTGCCGGCCTGAAGAAACGACTGGCAGCGCGTGATGTATTGGTTCAGCGCCGGGAAGTCCCGCCAAAATGGGTTGGTTGGGGCGAAGTGCACCGACGCGTAGAACATCCATCCGGGCCAGGCTTCGCTCGGCGGTGAGTACGTCGTACCGTGATAGCAGATGTGATTGACGCCGCCCAGGAAGTATCGGTCCACCCACCGCTTCGCCTCAGCCAGCGTGCCCTGGAAATGCTCGTCCATCCACGTGGCGGCTTCACAGGAGGTCAAGGACTTGCCCGTAACGTGGGCCGCGGACGAGGCAATCTTGAAACCCAGTATGTCCGAGCCTTCCGTTTCCGGAATCCCGCTGGCCGCGTAGAGATCCAGGAGATTGGCGGGAGCCCCGTGCGCCTGATTGCGCGTCGTGGCGCCTTGGCTCTCGGCCCATTGACGCCACGGAACTGTGAACTCATCGAGCAACAAGTCGGAGATCGTCTCACGATAGTCACACAGGACTCGCGCGTTCTTCTCCTGCGAATCGTCTCCGAACAGCGCCGGCAGATGCCCGCGCAAATCGTAGCCGCGTCGCTCGCGGAATGCTTCGAAGAAACGTGGTGTCCAGTTCGACTCGCCGGAGGCGTCGTCGACTTCATACGAATCGTTGAAGTAGGCCCGCAGGGAGCTGACGTCGTAGCCGACATAGGCCCGATCGAACTTGCTCAGATAGCGTTGAAGGACTTCGCGCGAGAAATGATCGATCACGTTGCCCTCTCCGCCCGGACCGGCGCGCTCGACCATCTTCCCATGCCAGCCCTGAAAGACCGCGTACAGCGTCCAATTGCCCGCCGGGGCGGTCCAGTCGAGCTTACCGGCCGCATCGACTTTGTTGGTCAGATCAAGCATCTGGCCCTGGTCCGAATACGCCATCAGCACCTGCAAAGGCAACGGCTTCTCAAAGCGGACCTGTTCCAGTGCCAGCGATTGCAGATCTCCGTTCGCGCTGATCGGCTCTTTGAGATCGGTGATACTGAGGCGGCGACCGATCGCTCTCACCATGGACCTCTGCGTGTAGGCGATAGGCTCGTTGAGACGCTCGCCGGCTTTCAACGTAAAGGTCTTGTGCCCGGCGTTTTTGCACGCGTCTTCGGCTCCGACCCAGGGGCCGCCAAAGGGCCAGCCGTTGCCGGTCGCCATGTCAACGCCCATGTCGAGCCGGTCGGCTTCTTTGAGGGTATGGACCAGCATCTTCATCCACTCCGGCGTCAGGTAGTTGATGAAACGGTCTTCGTGTCCCTTGACACCGTAGATAGGCGTGATCTCCAGTCCTCCCAGGCCAGCCTGGGCGTACTTCTCCATCTCCGCCGTCAAATCACTCTCATCGACGATGCTGCCCATCCACCACCAGCGCGTCCAGGGCTTGGTCTGGTGCGTCACCGGCGGCCACTCGATCCGCGACGAAGAAGGACGCCCGGCACAACCCACGTTGCTGAGCGCTGACAGCGCCAACGCTAGAACCGTCACGAGCATCCCCATACGACAATCGTCCCTGGTCATATACTCTCTCCATCTTTCTTCCCATGGATGGTATGTCGGTTTGTCCGGCACCCCCGCTGCCCCAGTCCCGGCCTTGACTGGGTCTACCATTTACTTCGGAGAATCTCCTCGCCATCTCTTTGCACGCTCAGATGCGTCCGGTTGTCCCTTCCCACGGTGAACTGAAGCGTGTCCTGCTGGTTCCGCCACTGGAGGGTCACGAACTCACCGCTCTCGTCCACGGTGGTCTTGGAAATCTCCCCGCCCTTGCGAAAAGGGACCAGCAGGAGACGGAATCTCGGCTCCACGGCATCGGTCGAGACACAGGTCCGGCCCTGGTCGTTTTCCAGTCGGCACGCCGACGGGCCCACCTCGCGGATCAGCAGCATCGGCGCCCCCCTGCGCGCCTCGGAGCCCCGTGTCTCAGTCAGAACCAGGTCCTCCTCGCCCAGGCCGGCCATCGATTCGGTGCCGTGCTCTCCCATCATGCGCCATTCATACGGGCGCACGTAATCGTCTTTGCGAATGTCGTCGATGATCACGACATAGGGGTGTCTGCCCCGGACCAGGCCCACCGAACGAAAAGCATGTTCCACAGGATGAAATTCCGTGCGGAGCGTGGGAAACCACGGGTTGTGTAGCGGTTCGCAGCCAAAGTTGACGCGATAGCGCTGCGTACCCTTGAGAGCGTTGACAACGAATGGATCGGTCTCGATCTCCCAGCGACGATCGGTGACACGTTTCTCCTCCCAGTTCTCGATGCAGGTGCTCCAGCGGTAGTCATAGGCATACGTCAGGTCCACGGATGCGACCGCCCCGCTTTTCGCAACCTCCGCACCCAGGTAGTCGACTCGCGGCGGCGCCAATCCCGTCCCGTCATCTTGTCCGACGCCATTGATGAAGACGATAGCTTGTCCCCCAGCGGCCCCGTCCGTCTGCGACTCGCGGTGGCCGTCACCCCAGAGCACCCCGTCGGCCTCCAAACAGAACGAGCCGGCATCATGTTGCCCAGAGCTCGCGCCAAGGTAGAGATCGGGCCGCGCCTGCATGCTGATCCAGAGAGCAGTGTCACTGTTATCGCTTCGCGATGAGAACAGGCCCGAAGACATATCGCTGAAATCCAACGGCAGGCCGAGCTCGGCCCGTGCGACGCTGTCCCACCCGGCCTCATAGAGAAACGTCCGTGAGAAATCGGGATGGGTGGGGTCCGGCAACGGGTCCTGACGGTTCCTCACGTCGTTGGCCCAGGCCAACAAGAAATCGGCGCAGGGGTCGTCAGGATAGAACGTCTTCAGGACGCTCACGTGTGATCCGCCGGCGCCTCGTGAGGCCGTCAGGCAACCACCGGGCGAAGTACACTGAACCTGTGACGAGAGCAGCCTGCGCAGATGCGGATGTCCGAACATATTCTCGCCCCGCCTGGCCAGCGCGATCATGGAGAGCATCAGCGTTTCCATCCCGGTGTCACCGTCGCCGTTGGATTCGCGCAGCGTCCCGGCCGGAGTGATACCCCACTGCAGGAAGGCTTTCACCGTTTCCACACCGCGGTCGTAGACCTCGCGATCGAAGCCTTCCTCCCCCTCGATAGCCACGTTCGCCAGGAAGAGCGTCAGATCTTTCGTAACGCCACTGGCATCGCGCGTCCGTGCGGGGCCATCCTGGCCATAGCCGCGACGTCCGGAAACGGCTTTCGCGATCACGCGCCGAACCAACCGCTTCTGCTCGTCGGTCATCCACCGGGCCGCAAAGTCATAGCTCAGCGCCAGGTCCGCGCCGCCGACCAGCCGGCTCATGGCGCCCCAAGCGGTGTTGAAGACATCGACCTGGCCTCGGCAGGCGTCCACACGCGGCTCCAGCAGCTTGCAGTAGCTGTGAATGGCCTCAGCCGCTCTCTTGCCAAGATCATCATCGTTCGTCAGCAGAGAGTACAGGGCCATGATGTTGAGCCACCGCATCACGTAGTCGTTTTCCCGCGGTTGAACGCCCAGCATTTGTCCTTGAATCGTCTCGTCGTTCATTTCCAGCCCGGCCAGGTCCCCGCTGCAGAGCGTGCGAAAGATCACCCCGTCATTGGTGCTCGGGTCCAGCCAACTGAGGCCCAGCAGCCTCCGGACCTCGCTCCAGGATGTTCGGCCGACTCTCGAAGACTTGATGCGTTCGGCAATGGCTGGGACATCAGCCGGACAGAACAGCACGCGCGGATGCATGCCGACGGGCAGCAACGCAGAGTCCAGTTCCTGGGGTCTGAGGCCCGTGTCGTCATACCGACTTGCGGGCGTCAAGGACCACTTGGCCTCGGGGCCATCGTACCGGGCCAATTGCTCCGGCGTGAATCTGACGTGCTCCTTCCAGTTGCCCCATGCTTTGAGAGAGGGGATATTGCGATAGGCAATGGCGGGATCGGCGAACTTCTCCGGCGTGTCGAAAAGCGTGACGATCGAATCGATCAGTTCCGAATCCGTCAGGGTCATCGGTTGGTCTGTTACGATCACCAAACCGCGTTCGTCCCTGAAGACCTTCTTCTTCTGCCTGGCCGCAAGATCCGAAATCGACACCCTACCCTTCTTGGAGGCGATCCGCAGGCCAAACCAAGGCAGCCTTCTGATTCCGAACGCCGACAAGGCAAAGGCCTTCGGCACCATCACCCTGCCCTTGATGATGACCGCCTCCGTGCGCCAGTCGTCGGGGTCGAGACTGACGCGCTCGCCCTTGACGAAACCATACCGTCCGCCTGCGAAGACGGCCACAATGGTTTCCTTGAGCCTCGCCTTGGCCGCATCGGTGGCCTCTCGGCTGTAGGCCCCCAAGTCTCCACCGTTCGATGCGCCGGGAGACTGAGCGTGGACCGGCCGCGCCACAATCGTCACACCGATCATCAGCGACATGGCTGCCATGGAACAGATCATGTGCCCAGGCTTCATCCTTCGTCTCCCAAACAGTGTCATCCTTATGGTCCGCCGTGTTATCAGTATTGCCTGCTGCCGCCCCCAGCGGACCGTACCGCCAGCGTTCAGTGCTGTCTATGATCTCACAATTGTGCCCCTGCGTCGAGGTTTTTGACTGAAATAGCTTGCTGACGAGCAGCTCTCAATACCCACCTGCGTGTGGGTTGATTCCCCCAGACCCGATAGACCCCATGCCCGGTAGGCTTTCTGTAATTTGCGAATCCAACTCAGGATGAAAGGTCAAGTGCCGTTTATGAATCCCCGGTCTGGTCCGGCCACGGGTTGTGCAAGCGGCCTGTGACTCAACCTTCGCAAACTCAATCCGGCCGAATGAGCCGGCACGCGGTACCGGTCGGTGTCAAAGCTCTTTCATCTCCGTGCGATCGATCTTCGTGTCAGGCAGCGTTCCACAACGGTATGTACTGATACCCTCAACATTCTTCAGAACGAAAGTCGGCACGTCCGGGGCATGTTGGGCCTCAACGTTGTTGAACTCCGCGTCCTTCACGTCGTCGAGCACGAAGGCCGGACGGAAATCCTCGTTCTCGAACGCCACGTCAACGTTGTTCAACTCGATCCCCTTCGCGTGACGGATGAAGAAGCCATAGGCCGGAATCTGCCCGAACTCCTTGGGATCGGGGTAGCCCGTCTCCAACTCGGGGACCTCCACAGAAGCCTGCTCTTTCGCGGCGCCGCCCTTGACCAGAATGCGAATGTTGCTGAGCGTCACGTCCTCCACGTTGTGACCGGGAACGCCCACGATCAGCGAAGCATAGCGCGGGTTGGCGCCGTTCACGACGACATTGTTGATATTGACGCGTCGCAGCTTGCCGACGGGGACACCGTCGGGACCGCGCATTCGCCTGCCTAACCGCAGGAAGAACGGGGAGTTGACGATGTCACGCATGGTGATATTGCTGATGGTGATATCTTCGAGGAGTCCGCCGTCCACCGTCTCCAGGGCAAAGCCGCGGCAGCGCTCGAACACGCAGTTAGAGATCGTGATATTCTTGAATC
>CAYNQP010000177.1:0-7419 GCA_964399325.1 uncultured Pirellulales bacterium | reverse complement strand
AACAACAACTATGCCTACTACGACATGCTCATCGGCGGGCTCTTCTCCAAGAAGTTCGGAGGCGACACCGGCAACGACGAAGACTGGTTCAAGCTGACGATTACGGGCGTGGATGCTGCCGGCGAGGTCACAGGCACCGTGGATTTCTACTTGGCGGACTATCGATTTGCCGATGCCGACAACGACTACATCGTGGATTCCTGGACGTTTGTCGATCTGACGTCGCTGGGCAAGGTGAGCGCATTGCGGTTCAGTCTGGATTCGAGCGATACCGGCATGTTCGGCATGAACACGCCGGGATATTTCTGCATCGACAGCCTCATCGCGGCGCCGGCCCCCTCGGAACCGAACAGCCCGGGCAGACCGTATGACGGCGAGCCGGGGATCAATGGCTATATCGACACACTGACGAGACTTCACGCCGACCCGTACGATCCCAATGCAATCCTCAGCCCGATCTTTCAGGGCTGGGCCACTGGCGCGGCGGACTATACACCCTCAGATGAAGCCTGGAGCGGGCCCTGGAACGATCCCAACAAGGCCCTCGGTCCGGTGAGCGGCGACCATTTCGACATCGTCAGTCTCGGTGAGCTCAGCCTCGAAGAGGTCGACGCCGGCAATCTTCCCGGACACATCACGCTGGTCTTTGGCGACCCGTGTGATCCGAACGGCGCCGGCGCCATCCGCAACGCCAAAGGCTACGATTTCGCCGTCTTCGAGAATGGCATTATCTCGCAAATGACTACGCTCAACGGCTCCGTGCAAGGGCAGTTGCTGGCCGAGCTGGGATACGTCGAGGTTTCCTCCAACGGCATTGATTTTGCACGGTTTCCCTCGGTGGCCCTGACGGTGGCTCGGGTCGGCGCCTACGGCACGATCGCCCCCGGTGACGTTCACAACCTGGCCGGCAAGCATCCCAATGCCAACGGGATTTGCATGGGCACTCCGTTTGATCTTAGCGACCTTGCGGATTATGCCAGCATCGTGTCGGGGCTCGTGGATGTGAATGAGATCACTCACATACGCATCGTGGATGTTCCCGGCAGTGGCGACTTCTTGGACGAAGCCCCCGCCTGCATCGACCCCAACACCGGACTCGAATGGAACCACTATGCGGGCGCGCATCCCATCTACGACCAGTGGCCGACCTACGGCTCGGGCGGGTTCGACCTCGAAGCCGTCGGCGTTCTCAATCCGCAGCAGTACGAGGCCGACGTCAACCTCGACGGTGTCGTAGATGCCAACGATCTGGACCTCATGGTCACGGCCTTCAAGAGCCAATTCGGCCAGTCGAACTGGATCAGCCGTTGCGATCTGGCACAGCCCAAGGACTTGGTCATCGATGAAAGAGACCTGGCTGTCTTCGCCTCGCAGTGGGGACAGATGGAAGCATGGCGGGCCGACGTGCCGGGCGGACAGGACAAACAATGAGCCTAGCGGGACAACACGGCAGAGAAACGCGGCATCCCCCGGGCAGGAAAGCCTTCACGCTGACGGAAGTGCTGGTGGTCATCTTCGCGCTCGCCCTGCTGGTGGCCTTGCTGATGCCCGCGTTGAGTGGGGCAAGATCGCAGGCCCGCAGCCTCGTGTGCCGCTCCAATCTCCGCCAGCTTGTTTTGGCCAATATCGGGTATGCGACGGAGAACGACGGGTTCTATGTCCCGGCCGCCAGTGACATGTGGAACAACGCCGGTCTGCGTCGATGGCATGGCGTACGCACCAGTCGCAACGAACCCTTCGAACCGTCCAAGGGACCGCTCGTGGCCTATCTGGCTGAAGGACGCGTCAAGGAGTGCCCCACACGGGTCTCGTTCGCCAAGAGTGCGAATTGGGGCAGCAACTTCGAACGGGGTTGCGGCGGCTACGGCTATAACATGACCTATCTCGGCAGCCGTCTGTGGAATGGCGGCGCGGAATTCCGGCAGGCCTACATGCGCACCACCTCGGCCCAGGAGGTCGCCAGCCCGGGGCAGACCTTGATGTTCGCCGACACGGCGATGGTCAACGGTGACGGTTCCCTCATCGAATACTCCTTCGCCGAGCCACCCTTTACCGTGTTTGCAGGACAGGTCATGACCGAATTCTATATGTCACCCTCCATCCACTTTCGCCATCGGGACCGCGCCAACGTCGGCTGGGCCGACGGCCATATGGGCGCGGAAGACATGGCTGAGTTCGACACCGCAAACGTGTACGGCGCGGACTCATCCGCTTTCGAACTCGGCTGGTTCAAGCCCGTCGACAATACGCCGTTCGACCTGCGATAGCGGCGGCTTCCTTGACCGTGCCAGCGGTCTCGCCTATGATGCCCGGCATGATGGAGCCGAGAGCATCGCAATTGATGAGCCTCGCGAGAGGAGCGCTGCGGGCCACCGTCGAAGGTCTGAACCAGCTTCTCTGGCCGCCGGTCTGCACCAATTGCGGCCGAGGCATCGCACCGGCCGACCGCGAGCTGTGCCAGGATTGCTGGGACCAACTCCTGACCTGCACGGCCGGGGAGTACTGCCCACGCTGCGGGCGGGATGCCAGCCGATACGGACTCGTGGCCGGGGCGTGTCCGTCATGTCAGGGCGTGCCGCTGCACTTCGACGGTATTGCCCGGGCCGGGGTCTACGCCGAGGCGCTCCAGCAGATGATCCTGTCGTTCAAGAACGGCCGGTCTGAGCTTGATGTCACCTTGGGCCGGCTGGTCGATTCGGCTTTTCAGGGAAGTCCGTTCTATGACAGGATCGACCTATTGGCTCCGGTCCCCTTGCACTGGACCCGGCGCCTGGCACGCGGCTACAACCAGTCGCACCTGATCGCCAAAAGGTTGCAGCACCCGGCCGCTCGCATCTGCACCGACTTGGTTCGAATCCGCCGCACCAAGGCCCAGCCTGCGGCAGTTACACCGGCCGCACGAGCGCGAAATGTCAAAGGGGCCTTTGCCGCCCGCTCCGACCATCGCTTCGCCGGGCGGACGATCTGCCTGGTCGACGATATCAAGACGACCGGCGCTACCCTGAATGAGTGCGCGAGGACCCTCAAGGAAGCGGGAGCCGCCAACGTCTACGCCCTCGTCCTCGCGGTTGCCGGACAGAGGAACCCGTAGAAAGCCGCGGCACGCTCGGAGCGCGGGCGATGGAAAGCCTACAGCTTCTGGTATTTCATAACGGCGCGATAGATCCCGTCGATGCGCTTGCCTTCCACGACGGCGGGAGAGTAGTTCTCGTTGCGGGGCTGGAGACGCACCTTCTTGCCGGATTCGAAGAAGACCCGCTTGAACGTGGTCTCGTGGGGCATGGTGAAACGCACGAAGCAGTCGTCGCCGGCGTGGACCTCGGCGGCCGGCGAGAACACCACGATGTCCCCTTCGAAGAACTTCGGCTCCATCGAGTCCCCTACCACGCGTACGGCAAAAGCGTTCGGATCGTGCAGATCGGGACAGCGCACGTAATCGTCGGCCACCCCGACGGGATAGTCAAGATCGTTGAACTCGACGGGGTAGCCCGCCGCAACCTTGTTGATGATCGGGACGAGCCGGCCGGCGGCGAGGGCCTTAGTGCCCCCTTCCACGTCCAGGTTCCTCTTCTTCAGCATCGTCTTGAGCCCGCGCGTGCTGCCGCGTTTCTCGATGATGCGCTTGACCACGTGGCGCAGCTTCTCGTTCTCGGCCTCGCGCGCCTCATACGCCTGGCGAATGTCGGACGGCATCCGGTCCATGTGCGCGATGTGCATCAACTGGCCGCGCTCGAATTTCAGGACTCTTTCGAGCTTCTTCAGCAGCGTGTCGCTCGGGGGATTCTTGACCTTGCTCGTCTCGATGGTGGACAGATAAGGCTTGGAAAACCCCACACGGTGGCTGACTTCATCCAACGTCAGTTGTAGCAGCTCGCGTTTATCTCTGATGATCTGGCCAAGAGACATAAGCATCCCCAATCCGGCCGAAAGGCCTACTTCACTTCTGTTAACTCATACTCAGCACTGCCGAGACCGATTTTCACAGCGTGCTCGATCTGGTAACGCCAATCGAGCTTCGGGTTGCCGATCAGCTTGGGCAGCTTCCCGCCGCCCCGAGTTTCCACCAGATCGATCGCTGCCTTGTCTATCGCCACGGGATCCGTTGACGCCAGGATCCCGATATCGTCCACTATTTTGCGCATGTTTGCCTCGGCAAAGCAATCACAATCTTTAGTTACGGAGATTACAAAATTGAAGAAGGCGGCCCGGCCTGCCTTGCCCTTCATCACGCCCAGGGCATGCTCGGCCACGCTCTTGCCCAGGATTTCGTTTTCCTGCTGCCAATCGTACACGACGGCATCGAACCGGCACACGGCCACGCACTCGGCGCAGCCGATGCACTTGTCCTTGTCGATGTGGGCCATGACGTCGTCGAGCGTGATGGCGTCGGCCGGACAGTGGCGGTAGCATTCGCCGCAGCGGGTGCAGACGCCCTTCTTAACGTGCGGCTTGAGGGCCGAGTGTTGCCGCATCTTGCCCTTCCGGCTGGAACAGCCCATCCCCAGCGTCTTGAGCGTCGCGCCGGCGCAGGCCGCGACATGGCCCGTAAAATGGGCGACCGACAGAATCGACTGGCACCGCACGATGTCGGCCGCGATCATCACCTCCTGGTCCAACTCGCCGTCGATGCGCACAGCCGTCTCCGCGGTCCCGAACAACCCATCCGGCGGAATGAACGGAATACCCAGCCCCTCAACGCTGAAACCGCGCTCGATGGCCAGGGTCGTATGGTCGATGGCGTTGTGCCGCCGGCCCGTGTACAGCGTGCTGGTATCGGTAACGAACGGCTTGGTCTTGAGGCCCTGAAGCTCCTCGACCAGCCCCTTCAGACAGGGCGCCGTGATGTAGGTATTGTTGGTCTCCTCGCCGACATGGACCTTCACGGCCGTGAAATCGCCCTTCTTGAAGCACGTGCCGAACTTGCCGGCCTTGAACAGCTTGCGGGCCTTCTCCGAAAGGACCTGCTCGCCCTCATCGACCGCCGCCTGGATGAAATACACTTTCGAAGCCAATTTACCTCCCTGCAACAATCAACCCAGATGTCCCATCTTCACAGCCAATTGGCTTTGTTTGAAACAGTTGCTTTCACAAGCGTGAAGCTGGGAAGTTCTGACTTCGGCTCATAGCACTTGACACTTTACACTTCAAACTTGACACTGCGGCCCCCGGCCGCCAATTGGCTTTGTTTGGCGCACCTGCCGTGTCGAAGGCGTCCCGCCTTCGCGTGCCGCGGGCATCTTGCCCGCGGAGATTGGCTTTGTTTGGCGCCTCTTCCTTCGTGCTGGACGCCAGCCAAACCCGCCGTCCTCGGTCCTCTGCCGTCCGTCTTCCGTGCCTCATCGCGACAATCAATCATCAATAATCCTTCGCCACTTCGAAGCCTTCGCCCACATTCCTTACTCAATTCTAACCTTAGTTCTATAGTTGTCTTACTATCCTACGACGGCCCAGATTGGCCGTAAAGGAGATTTCCGCCCGGAGCAAATTCTCCCTCCGACATGGTTCCACAGGAATGTCCTAAGTCTGGATGAGAGAAGCCATTAGATCGAAGCGGGCCAATCCGACCGTTTCTTCTTGTGTGCCTCGCCCTCCGACACGATAATGCTTCCTTGAGACGCGCCCGTGATGAAGCTGCGGGGAATTGCCTGGGGCCCGAGGTGGGCCAGACAGATGTGGCGAGGCCGAAATGAGTGAGACGGCGGCGGAACTGGGAACCCAGAAGAACCAGGCAGCAACCGGCGATAAGGCGCAATTGCTGGAGTCTATCGCTATGGCTAGGGAAACACTGACGGCAGAAGAGATGGCGGCAATAAGGGTCCGAGATGAACTCATCGACAGGTGGGGTCTGGATACCATATCCTTGTTCAATAGCAGTGTCGCAGACAATAGGGAGCCAAATCCCGCTGACATCCTCTGTATAACCACCCTGACGGTCTGCTCCACCTACTGCAAGGCGATTATGCTCCTCCTTGCAAGTAGACTGAGAATGCCTGCACAAGCTCTGCTGCGGGTTCTGTTTGAGGTGAGCACTAAGGTCCTGTGGTGTCTCCATAAGCCAGGGCCAGACAAATCGGATTCAGCCGTCGAAGAGAGAATTCAGCGATGGAGGAAGGCGTCTTTGGGTGAGGGTATCAAACTCTCGCGCGACTACTCGCCTATCCTTACCGGGCAACGAAGAGTTGAGCTTGAGCAGGAAATCAGGGAATATGAAGAACTGCGGGACCGGATGGAGTGTGAACCAATGCCGAGATTCATTGACATGCTTAGGGAACTCGGCAACCCTTGGAGGGAAGAGTTCTACCCGCGGGCTTATAGACGACTCAACAACGCTGTCCATCTCGATTTCGGCAGCCTGTGCGGCAAAGCCAAAGACGACGGGTCCACAGTATCCGTCACAAATGACATTGATGAACCAGTCAGAAACCTTGCACAATACGCCGTGGTGTCCATGCACGTCGTGTTCGGCGCGATACGCCTGCATTACAGATGGCCTGTCGAGGAAATGAATATAGACTTCAAGAGTATTCCGTGATCGTTTGACCGGGGATCACCGAGCGCAGCGCATCAACAGGCACGGTGCAATAGGATCTATCCTTCAGCATCCAGAAATATCTCTGTGCAAGTCCCCAGGGTATGAGGCCAGAAGAATTCGTCAGTGATACTCTCAAAGAAATCATACCTGGCACGAAAGATGCACGGGAGTACGCGGGAGACAACGATGTGAAGCTCAGTATAATAGCAGGACCAGGCCGCCCCATCGAGGACGCTGCATTCGAGGTCACTGTGACCTCAACCGATACAACGCAAACGCAAGGCGCGTAGGTTGTGCATGGCACACCGTGAATCTGAGCGCGATCGAACGGGCCAGACCTCAGGCCGATCATGGTTTCTAACATCATAGGTGGGATCCGATCATGCTCATGGAATTTACGGCCTCCGCAGCGAAGGTGATGACGCTAGCCAAGCGCGAGGCCCAGGGACTCGGCCACGAATGCATCCGGGCCGGACACGTCCTGCTGGGCTTGGTGGGCGAAGGGCGCGGTGTCGGTGCGGTGGCGTTGAAGAACCTGGAGGTGGATTTCGCGAAGCTGCGCACAGAGACCCTGAAGTCGGTCAAGGGCGACGCGGAGATGGCTACGACGGGCAAGCCACCGCAGACACCTCGCGGCTGGAAGATGATAGAGTACGCCTGCGAGGAAGCGAGGGCTCTGGGCCACGATTACGTCGGTACCGGGCATATCCTGCTGGGCCTGCTCCGTGAGAGCGAGGGCACCGCCACCCAGGTGCTAATGAACCTGGGCTTGAAGTTGGAAGACGTCCGGCAGGAAATCCGCAGTCTGGTCGACCACGGCGCGCAGGACCCGGATCTGAACGAAACGGATTAGCGCGGGCCTCCGAAGCCATTGATCATATACGGAT
>CAYNQP010000176.1:0-7438 GCA_964399325.1 uncultured Pirellulales bacterium | reverse complement strand
GATAATCCCTATATCGATCGGTTGAAGCAGCATGGCAACTCCTTAGGAACGCTACTTGATATGTTCGAGCCGTCTGAGGATTTCCAGACACCCACGCACGCCGTGATACGGTTCTTTCCACTCGGAGACCTTCGGCTCGGTCGGATCGGGTCGCCCGGTCGGGTCTATCCGCCAGAACCACTCGCCATGTTCCCTATCGACGAAGTGTCTCTCGATGAAGCTCCAGGCCTTGCGGGCGGCGTTGAGGAACGCCTGTTCACCCGCAAGCTCATACGCGTTTAGAAATCCTACGACGCTTTCGATCTGCGGCCACCATTCCCGGTTCGGGTCGGTGATGTGCCCGTGCTGGCCTCGGTAGCACAGACCGCCGTCGTGATCGACGCCCTCGGTCAGCACGACCTGGGCCAGTCGCAGAGCCAGGCGCTGCGACTGTGAGGCAATCGCCGGATCGTTCAGGACTTTGGCCGCCTCGCACAGCAGCCAACTGGCCTCGATATCGTGGCCGAACGTGTAGTCGTCGGACCTGGGCTGCCACGATTCGTCGAAGAAGTGGTTCAGGTGGCCTTTGGCACGGTCCGCGATCCGCCGGTCGAACACGTCGAGCAACTCCGTCAGACGCTCACGCAGAATGGTGTCGGGCCAGATGCGGTAGAGATTCGTATAGGCTTCCAGCAGGTGGAGGTGATTGTTCATGGACTTCTTCTCGTCCATGTCCATATCGCTGAGCCGTGAATCTTCTGCAGCCGACCAGTCGCCATTGCAGACCTCGATGTATCCGCCATGGGTCTGGTCCCTGCTGTGCGTCTCGATCAGGTTGAACACGTGGCAGGCCCGCTCCAACGATGCCTGGTCGTTGACAGCCTGGTAAAACTCGGCCAACGCATAGACGTAGAACGCTTGGCCATAGATCTTCTTCTTGTCGTCGAGGCGGCGGCCCTCGAAATCGACCTGCCAGAGAGCTCCTCCGTGCAAGGTATCCCAGAAGAATTCTGCAAGATAGTCGGCGGCACGCTGCGCCAGGTCGCGCCAGCGAGGGTCGCGGTTGAACCGATACACCGCTGAGAAGGTCCAGAGCAACCGAGCGTTGAGGATCAGACCCTTGGGGGCCTTGGGGTCGACGACCCCGTCTTTGGACATCCAGCCGATGAACCCCCCGTGGGTCGTATCTATGGCGTTATCCAGCCAGAACGGCAGCAGATTGCCGTCCAGCTCCCGCTTGACGGAATAGCCAAAGCTCTTCAGTTGCTCCGGTGACATGCTCGGCGCCCCTTGGAAGATGATGGTGCCAGAGAACCGTGTCCTGGTCCAGCGCTCGCGTTGAGCCCTTCGGTGGCGCACTATCGTAGCAGTGACACCCGAAATCTCAAGCTTTTTAATCTGACGGCAGGGTGCGTGTCATTGTGATGGGATGGGCGGGACTCTGAGGTTGGTTGGCGGGTGCGGCTGTCTCTCTCTGAGCACGGTGGGGGGCTAGGTGGCCCCAAAAAAGGAGGGAGACAGCGACCCCCCTGATTTCGGTTGCTTGGTCTGCTGTCCCCCCTGGAAAAGAAGGAAGGAGTATCATGAGCAAATTGTCGGAAACATGTGCTTTGGGGCCAACTCCTTTCACACAAAGTATAGGCTTCATTTCCAAGGGGGCCAAACGCCGGCCTGGGAATATTTTTCGGAACCCCCGTTTCCGGGGAAGTTTGGTGAGGCGGATCATAGCGGCGGCCGTTCTTGTCTGCTCAGCAAGAGGATATCCTACATCCCCTGTTCGTTTCGCGCGACCATCCACTTAGCCTCGAAGTCGGGCTTGTGGATGATCTGGGCGATGGCCGCGAGGACGCTCGCCCGATTGATTCGCGATCTCCGACAGAACGGCCTGAATCCACCATCGCGCGTCTTCGTTGCTGCCGGCTTGGCCCTGGGTCTGGTACGCGCCTACGAGCACACTCCAAACGCAGCGCGCCGTCGTTCGTCCCAGCCGCGCGACAGGCCGCATGTCTCGACCGTGCGGTGGGCCCCACCGACTCGCCAGAACGCGCAGACCTGGCGGAAGATCCACCAGTCGTTGTGCGTCTGGTAGTAGCGCTGCAATGCGCCAAGCCGCTCGGCGCCCAGCGTTTGAAAGCCGAGGTAGAACGCCTCCTCGGTACGCGCCCTGCGCTCAAAGTGAGCCATGCCCCGAAGCGCCGCTTCGGTTTGTTCCGTCTGCGCCGCCCGGCGCGATCGAGTCAAGGTTCCGGTTGGCATGAGAGCCTCCATGTAACGATCCGCCAGACGCAGCGCCGACTCGGGACTCAGCGGGAACAACGCCGCGAACGCGACGCCGAGGCCGATCTGTCGCGCGAGGAAGGCGATCCGCCGGACCGACGATCTCATGAGCCGGTTCCCTCCGCGTCGGACCCGCCCTCCTGGCAGGTCACGGGTTGCGCCTGTCGCCCGCGTCGCGCGTCCGTCGGATCTCGGGCTGTGGTCTGACCCTCGAGTGACGAGCGACGAGCAACGAGTGACGAGCGACGAGTGCACAGCTCCTCACGTAGAATGACGAACTCCGCCGGCGCCTCGATCCCGATAGCGACCTTACGCCCCTGGACGCGCGTGACAACCACACGGATCTCCGGGCCGATGCGAACCGCCTCGCCCACGTGGCGCCCTAAGACGAGCATGGGCGACCTCCTTTCACCGGCGCGCCCGGCCCCTCCGCGACGGTGACGCGCGTCCAGTGCAAGGGCGAGGCGCACCACTGGCAACGCGCCCAAGCGCGCAGCTTCACACCCAGGTGGGCCCCGGCGGCGCTGGCCGCCAGCAGGTCCACACGAATCCACCGGTCGGCCACGAAGAACTGGCGTCGGCGCAGGCGCACGGCCTGCGTGCGGTGCAGACTGGGAACGGGTGAAGGCCCGTCGGGGACGATGAGCAATCGCGGCGGAAACCACGCGGCGTGCCGGCACTTCCAGCAGGGCGGGTTAGGCAGCGGCCGCACCGCCAGGCGCACCTCGCGGTCCGTCGCCGCCAGGACGCCCAGGCGCAACCACCCCTGGACGGTCAGCGTCGATCCCACCGGCACGAGGAACGTTCCTGAGGCCATGGTGTGACTCCTTTCTCAAACGCCGAGGCGGCGTTGCTCGCAGCCGGCGGTGCGCCGGTTGGCCGCCTCGGCAGTGACTTTAAGGACTTTGAAGCGCTGGTGGCACGCGGGACAGCGTCCCCAGCCCGCCACCACGTCGAAGCCGCCCGGCGTCACGATCACCGCACGGCAATGCGGACAGACCAGGTCACCCAGCAGGCCCAGCCCGCAATGCGGCACGTTCAGGGGACGAGGCCGAACCTCTTGCCGTCGTAGGTAAGGCATAGCACGTTCTCCTTTCTGCTGGCGGGTTGAAGCGTTGGAGCGCCTGCCGCATCCACGCATCCCCGCTTCCACGCACTCACGGCACGACGCGAAAGCGTTTGCCGCGGTAGGTAACGCATAGCACGTTCTCCAACGGGATGTAGCGATAGTTGCCTTTACGAAGGTCGAAGACACCCAGCAGGCCTTTCTCCTCGGGGTCGAACGCGAGGGGCTTACCCTTGACGTGCTTGGCGACGCCGGTCCGGCACGTCATGGGGCGCAGCACCCCGTCGCGCCGACGCACGAACATGACGTGGAAGATCCGTCCCTTCGTCGCGCGGAGGAACCCGCCCAGATCGCGCCGACGCACGAACTGCGGAAAGTTCAACCCGTCGCCCTGTCCCGTGACGGCACGCAGCACGTCGTCGCGCACGAACGCGGCCACTAAAGCCGTCGCGTAATTCCCACAGTGGCGGCGGCGCGCCGGCGTGACACACTCGGCCGTGAATAGGCTGCCCTTCTGCGAGACGCCGCGCCAGGGCACCTTCCCGCGCACCACGTGCTGGTTGAGCAGGTTGCGCGCCTGCGTGACGTGGCGCAGGTTGCAGCGCCGGTTGTCGTCGCGGTTGCCATTGATGTGGTCCGTGACCATCCCGGCCGGTGGCTTGCCGACCACGAAATGGTGCAGCAGCGTGTGCCGACCGAAACTCGGGTAGCCGTTGGAGCGGTGGAGCCGTCGCGCGCCCAGCGCCGCCGCTACGTCGCGATCGACCAGAGTCTGTCTCCCCCCACGCACCGCCAGCAGCACCGAACGCCCATCAGGTTTCAGGCGCGCCGCTTCACGCGGGGCCAGCGACGCTTCACGATGACGACAGTTGCTTCGGGTCATAGCCCAGCTCCTTCTTGAGAATCGAGACGAACACCGCCGGCGGGTTGCGCACCTCCGCGAGACTCGCCTCGGTGGCGTACGTCAGCGCCACGGCGAAGACCTCCTCCGTGAAGCGTCCCTGCTCGACGCCGTCGGCCAGCCACGCGGCGATCCGCCGAAAGCACGTCCGGTCGGAAACCGTGCGTGGCGGCAGGGTGTGGATCAGCGTCTCGTAAAACCCCAGCGAGCGGGTTCGAAGCGAAATCGAAAATTCCATCTTGCTCTCCGAATTCCGAGCGCAGCCGACGAGATCGAAAATCCCTTCTGCGCCTGGACATTACTCTCGAGTCTCTTCTTCGAATTCGTGATTTCGTATTTCGGGTTGTCGCTTTAGTTCTTTCGAATTCGTATTCGAATTCGTATTTGCAAATCCCGTGCCAGAATCCGATTGTGGAGTTCTGGACTCCAGTGTCACGTCCTGGCGCACGCGTTGCATCATGGCCTCTACGGCGCCGGCCACGGCCGCGGCGGTCGGCTCATCGCACTGGGCCAGCAGACCCTCGACGATGGCGCGCGCCGCCAGGTCGCAGGCGTCCTGCAGGGGGCTGTCCCCGCGCAGACGGCGCATCTCCTCAAGCGTGGCGCTCAGGAGCGCGACCAGGTCGTCGGCGTGCAGGGACCCAAGCTTGTACTGGTAATAGGCGCTCAGGACGTCCTCGACGCGGCTGTCGAACAGACGCAGGCGGATGCTCCGGTTGACCTGCTGCAGCAGGCTCGTCTCGCCTGCGATGATCGAGTTACTTGTCACCATCGGCTTCTCCCTTCGTTTCTCTCGCGCTTCCTTGCGCTTCCTCGTCTTGGGGACGCGCAGTCTCTCGGCGCACACTCTCTCTGGGAGCGATGTCACGCTCGTTTGTAGGGCGAATAATCATTCGCCCCTACGGCGAACCTGCAGCGCTGTCTCTGTTGATCGATCGATCGAAGGCCTTCTGGCGTTTCTGGTTCTTGGCCCGCGTGGCAGCCTCAAACCTGTCGCGACCGTTGTGGCGACACGTTTGGGGATGGCTGACCTGCCACCCCATCCCCAAGCCTGCGCGGCGCTCCGGCTTGGGGATGCCACCCAACGGAAGAACTACCTATTGACCACTATCGACAGATATAGTAGCCTGACTTGAGTGAAAATGGAAGAATTCTTCTCGGACGTGAAGTTTTTCTTCAGAGCAACTGCAGGCACCTGGCGAGCAGAACGTGCTTGGTCTTGCAGTGGGTTTTCAACAGAAGGTTGTGGACGTGCATCTTGGCCGTGCCAACCCCGATACCGAGGGTTTGCGCGATCTGAGCGTTGCTCTCGACACCCTGGAAGAGCAGCCAGAGGACCTCCCCCTCGCGGGGTGACAGGCCCAACTTGGCGCCGAGCGCCTGGATGACATCGGGGTCGATGCGCATAGCCTAATAAGGATCCTTTCTATGAACGAAGCAGAGCAGCCCTCATCCGAGTCCACCGTCGCGTGTGTGACGGCGCTTCCACTGTACTGCGCGTCTTGTCGGCATTACTTCGTGGTGAAATTACCGGGTCGCGTGGTCCGCGTCAAGACGGAAATCTGGCTCGTGGGCGCGCGCGGCTCCGTCGCGCTGGGCGGCACGCCCTGTCCCAACTGCGGCGCCGCGGACCTCTGGCGCGTCGAGCGGGTTTAGAGGCGGGCTTCAAACCCGCCCATGCCGGTGTGGACGCATGCCGGTGGCTTACCAGGTGTAGTGGACCTTGTAGGTGAGGACCTTCTCCTCGCCGGCGGGGACCTGGATGCGGAACTCTATCGTCTGGCTGTCGGCCTTGAGGAAGGTATTGGACTTCTCGACGATCTCCCAGTTGATCCAGCGGTACAGGTGCTCGACGACGCGGACCTCGACCGTGCCGGTCTCCTTGCGATTGCGCAGCTTGATCTCGAAGGACTCATCGACCCAATGGGCGCGCGTATCGATCTGATAGTCCGTCCGGATGCGCTCGCCCACGAGGTCGAAGGCGTCGCCGGTGTAGACGCGGAGGGTCTCATCGCGCGGGGTGTGGTCGATGGTATTCTCGCCAGTGAATTCGAGCTGCCCGTCGTCGTCTTCGCGGTAGAACCGGACCCGTCCGCGCGGCAGAGGAATCCCGAGTTGGTTCTCCTGGGTGTTCTTGAACTCTTTCATGACCCAGACCTTGGGATTCGACTCGGTACCGTAGTCGCGATTGTTGCGCAGGTTCTCGGGCGAGTACCTTTGGTAGCGGCTGTCGACCTTGAGCCCATCGTAGATGTAGAGCCGCTGGGCCTGGACGCCTTCGGCGCGGAGGAACTCGACCTGCTTGGTCTCGCGGTCATGCAGCGTCGTCGGGCGGGCCAGCGTGTAGAGGTGGTACTCCTCGAACGCTTTCTCCGACACCGGAGCGGCCATGCCAGCCATCTCGCTGGCGGCGTATCTCCGAGCAAGCACAGTCACCTGACCTGGCTGGACCTTGCTGACGTCACCGGCCATGAGCTTGAGGCGGGCGTTCTCAAAGGTCCGGCCGCTTTGGTTGTCCATCGTGACCCAGCCGATCACATCGACGGTGTCGCCCTCGGTGGGCGAGAGCAGGTTATAGTCGGCTTCCCAACTCATGCCGCCTGTGACGTAGCTCAACTCGGCGTCGAGCTTGCCGGCTTGGTCGGTTTCGAGCAGCCAGTGGAGCGTCGGCTTGAGGATGGTGTCGTCGGCCAGGGCCGGGAACAGCGGTTGACCCGGTAGTTGGAAACGTAACTGCCCGTCAACCTCGATGATCGGCTGACCGGCCGACCCGGACGCGTAGGCCATTTGGCTCTGGCGGTATTGCTGTCCGTACCGCTGCATGCCGGATGGGTGGGGCACGTAACCGCTGCGGACAATCAGGCCTCGGACCGTGGACGTCTCGCCGTCGCGGCCGGTGACGAGGAAATCGATCTCTCTGCCTTCGTACAGCGACAGCAGCAGGCCCTGCGAAATGGGATCGGCCCGGTAGTTCTGTTCGAGGATTTGCAGGGCGCGCTTGCCAGCCGGATCGCGCAGGATCACCGAGTCGGGCTCCACGTGGGCGGTGATATCCGTCACGCGCACCTCATTGGTCCCGTCCGTCAGGTCCAGGGCCAGAGACTCGCGCACCACGGCGAAGTCCTGGTTGTAGATGGTCAGGGACGGTTGGGCTGCCCCGGCGGCACCGGCCGCGAGCAGAACCCCCCCCACAATCCCGGGTTGAGCAAGGAGCG
>CAYNQP010000175.1:5902-7456 GCA_964399325.1 uncultured Pirellulales bacterium | reverse complement strand
GACGACGTGGTGGGGCAGGTGCTTGATTTTCTGGTCGCGCGGGCCCAACGTGCCGAATCGTTCGGCATCCCGGCGGAGCGAATCTTCATCGATCCGGGCATCGGTTTCGGCAAAACGCTGAGCCACAACCTTCTGTTGCTCAAGCACATCGATCAGTTCGTTGCCACTGGCTACCGAGTTCTGGTCGGCGCCAGCCGCAAGCGTTTCATCGGAGCCCTCACCGGCAAGGAGGTGGCTTCGCATCGCGTGTTCGGCACTGCTGCGACGGTCGCCCTCTGCGCCGAGGCCGGTGTCTCGGTTGTACGCGTCCACGATGTGGCAGCGGCCTGGGATGTCGTGCGCGTTGCGGCTGCCATCTCCCGAGCCGACGCCGGTTAGTGCTTCATCACACCTGATTTGACAGAGACATAGAGATGGGTGGCAGCCTCAAGGCCGCAGGCCTTGGGGATGGTCGCGGAGATCTTACAAACGCCATCGCCAAGCTCCGCTTGACGCTGCCACACGATGAATATCTCTCGTATGACAAGTAACAGAGCACTAATCCACGTCCAGGGCGATCTTCAGCGCTTCCTGGGTGTTCTTGACCAGCGCGAATTCCAGGCCCTTCTTGGCCTCATCGGGAATTTCAGGGATGTCTTTCTTGTTTCGGGCCGGCAGGATGACGGTCTTGATGCCTGCCTGCTTGGCGGCCAGGACTTTCTCCTTCAGTCCGCCGATAGGCAGGACCAGACCGCGCAGGGTGATCTCGCCCGTCATGGCGATGTCGGGCCGGATCGGCTTCTTCAGGAGCAGGCTGACCAGCGAAGTGAACATGGCTACGCCGGCACTGGGACCGTCTTTGGGGATTGCTCCGGCGGGCACGTGGATGTGGTAGTCGAGCTTGGCGAATTGCTCGTCATCGATCCCAAGGTTCTTGGCGTTGGCCTTGACAACAGAGAACGCCGCCTGGGCGCTTTCCTTCATCACGTCTCCGATGTGGCCGGTCAGTTGCAGTTGCCCTTTGCCGGGCATGGCCGCTGACTCGATAAACAGCAGCTCGCCTCCCACCGGCGTATAGGCTAATGCCGTGGCGACGCCCGGAATCCCCGTTCGCATGGCCAGCTCCGACTCATACTGGGTCGGGCCGAGAATCTTCGCGAGATTCTTCCTGCCGATGGTCGCGCGTCGCGCCGTTCCTCGGGCGACTTTCGTGGCCACCGCCCGGCAGACCGCCGCGATGTGGCGTTCGATATTGCGTACACCCGCTTCACGCGTGTAGCTGCGGATGATGCCGAGAATGGACTCATCTCTTATGGTCAGTCGTGCCTTGTTGAGCCCGTTTTCCCTAAGCTGTCGCGGGACCAGATAGCGCTTGGCAATGTTGAGTTTTTCCGACTCCGTGTAGCCGGGCAGTTCGATGACCTCCATCCGGTCGAACAAGGCCGGAGGGATCGGCTCGGTGCAGTTGGCGGTCCCAATGAACATCACCGCCGAGAGATCGAACGGTTGGTCCAGGTAATGGTCCGAAAAGTTGTTGTTCTGCTCGGGGTCCAACACTTCCAGCAGCGCGCTGGC
>CAYNQP010000175.1:0-5892 GCA_964399325.1 uncultured Pirellulales bacterium | reverse complement strand
GTCGCCTCGGAAATCGACGCCGATCTTGTCCAGCTCGTCCAACATGAAGACGGGATTGCGGCTGTGGCACTTCCGCAGTTCCTGGAGGATTCGCCCCGGCAGGGCGCCGATGTAGGTCCTTCGATGGCCGCGAATATCGGCCTCGTCGCGAATCCCGCCCAGAGACACGCGGACGAACTTGCGGCCCATCGAGCGGGCGATGGATTTGCCCAGCGAGGTCTTGCCGACGCCGGGTGGGCCTATGAAGCACAGGATCGGGCTCTTGCCTTTGGGGTTGAGCTTGCGTACGGCCAGGAATTCGAGAACACGCTTCTTCACCTTGGTCAGGTCGTAGTGATCCCGGTTCAGGACACGCTCGGCCTTGTCGATATCGAGCCGGTCTTCGGTTTGCACGGACCAGGGCAATTCGCAGACCCAATCCAGATACGTCCGGATCACGCTGTATTCGGGTGAAGCGGGCGGTATCTTACTGAGTCGGTCCAACTCGCGGAGCGCCTCGGCCAACACCTTCTTGGGCATCTTGGCCTTGGCGATATTCTGCCTTACCTCCCTGAGTTCCTCCGTCCTGGCGTCCTGCTGGCCCAATTCCGACTGGATGGCTTTGAGCTGCTCCTGGAGGAAGTACTCCCGTTGGCTCTTGTCGATCGACTCTCTGACCCGGCCCTGGATCTTATGGCTCAATTCGAGCACTTCCAACTGATGCGCCAGAACCACCGATATCTTCTCCAGGCGCTTGACCGGGTCCAGTTCCTCCAGTAGATCCTGCTTTTCGAAGACCTCCATGCTGAGGTTCGCGGCCAGATAGTCAGCCAGCGCCGACGGGTCTTCGATGTTCTCCAGCAGAACCGAGGCCTCTTCGGGCACATTGGGACTGAGCGCGATGACGCGGTTGGCGGTCTGCCGCACACTGACCATGAGCGCCTGGAGCTGCTTGGTCATCTTGGTCTTGACGTTCAGCATTTGAATCCTGGCCTTCAGATAAGGCTCGGCGGCAATGCGCCTCACGATCTTGAACCGGGATATGCCGTGAACGAAGATGTTGATCGACCCCTGCGGCATCTTGATGAGCTTCAAGACCGACGCTGTCGTCCCTATCGAGTAGAGATCACTGAAGCCGGGCTTGTCGATCTCGGCATTGCGCTGTGTGAGCAGCCCGATGACCGTGGCGTTGGGTTCGGCTTTGGCCAGGAGGGCCTTGCTGCGTTCGCGGCCGACCGCCAGCGGGATGATGGTGCCGGGGTAGGCCACCGTATTGCGGATGGGCAGAATGCCGATCACATCGGGCAGCGCCAGGTCGGTGCCGGCGTCGTCGCCCTGAGACTCGGTTTCGACGTAGGAATCGAGATCAGGAGTGCCTTCGGAGATTGCATCACCAAGCCACTCGTTTTCATCTGCAAGAAACATGTTGTTCAGAAAGCTTGCCATTAGTCCACTCAATAAGGTTTCCAGATTTTCGTCGTATCATACACGATTTCGGCGACACCCCTACAAGTAAAAACAGTACCATGTGGTACCCCCGCCCTCGGGGGTGATCCCAGCCGAGGGCGGCCGGGCCACCCAAGCATGCCACCCTGCTTGATAGAGACGCTTGGACACGTGTACGTCGAAAACGTTGAATTCGGTCAGAATTTATGAAAAAGACGGTCAGCTTGTCGCCGTTCTGCCCGTCATTGCCTGGAGAACCGAAGATCAGGAGTTGCCGTTGGACGCTGGAATGGAGAAAAGCCTTATTGCCCTGTGCAGGAGCGGAGACAAAGACGCCTATGCGGGTCTCGTGAAGGCGTATGCGGGTTCTGTCTTCGGGCTCTGCCTTGGCATGCTCAGGGATCGCCACGAGGCCGAGGATGTAACGCAACAAACGCTGCTGAAGGGTTTTATGCAAATCCGCGGGCTACGTAATTCGGAACGCTTCAGGGCCTGGATCGGCCGGATCGCACGGAACTCGTGCATTGATGCGATCCGCAGGCGGAGACAGGATACTGTCGTGTCTGCTCGCGACTTGCAGACTGATGGAGGCCCAGAAGACTACCGCCGGCTGGAGGCGGCCATAGCCAGGTTGGAGGCTGATTATCGTGTCCCCCTCCTCCTCTACTATTTCAACGGCAGGAGCACCAAGAGCATCGCCGAAACGCTCGGACTCACGCGGGGGACCATCCAAACGCGACTGAGCCGGGCCAGGAGAAAGCTTCGCGTTCTTCTGGATGCGGACGGAGATATCACACATGAATGAACAATGTAGCCATATTCGATCGCTCATGGCTGACGCCATCACAGCCTCGCTGGCTCCTGAGGAAGTCAGGCAGATTCAGGAGCATGTGGACGTCTGTCCGGCCTGCCGTTCGTATCAGAATGCTTTGGAGGCCGACGATGGGTTGCTGTCACAGTTCGCCGACGCTGCCCAGCCGGTCGTAGACAAGATCGCAGCCGAGGTGATAAGTACGCTGCATGCACGCGCCGTTCGCCCACGCCCGCTCGTATTCTGGATGAAGCCGGCGGTGGCGGCAGTTATTGCTGTCGGTGCCGTGGTGCTGGCCGTGCATTTGCTCTGGCCCTTGGCGACGCCCTCGGTGAGTTTGGCTCAGACGCTCGATGCGATGCGGGGTGCGGCCTGGATACACGTTGTTGAAACCTCCTTGTCGGCAGAAGGCGGCGTACGCGAGTCGTGGGAGTGTTTCGAGCCTCGCATCATCGCGCGGAAGGACCCCGACGGCCGGATCGCTTACGCCAACTACGTTGACAACGTCAGGTACAGCTACAATCCGAATTCGAACAAAGTCATGGTCTCGTTCACGACGGACGACTACATGATCGCTCGGCCGAGAACGTCTTTCGAGCAGCTCGCCCAGCACGTTCGGTCGGCCGAACGCGGTGGAGCGCGGGTGACGCGGGAGAGGGCCGACGTTAACGGCGTGCAGGTCGAGCGGATCTTCGTGGACTACGGGGACAATCCGCGCTGCAAGTCTATGTTGCTCGTTCGAGACGTAGGCCGCAACCTCCTGACCCGGACCGAGACGGTGACGGTTGTCGTTCGGGGCGGCAGGCTGTTCACTCGCAAAGAGACTTATGACTATCCGAAGCAGGGGCCTGACGATATCTATGCCTTGGGTGTTCCGCGCGATGCCGCTGTGTTTGACCTCCGGCCGGAGGGGCCGGCGCTGGCCCTGGTAGATCGGGTTCAGCAGCGATTCGAGCAGGGTCTGGGCGATTCGCTCGCGGTCGTCCTGGAATCGGGCGTCGAGTCCGATGGCGCCTTGTATCCGGTCGAGATTGCGATTCTGCAGCAGCAGGGCAAGCGCAAGCAGAGCGAGCGGTATCGCGCCTACAACTTTCGGAATTCGGCGGGTGCCCCGGCCACGCTTTATCCCCTCGTCAAAGACGACTGGCCTGACGTGACGGTTAGACACATACTTGAGATCGTCGATGCCAACGCTCTCACACGGCGGCTTTCGTTCGACGGTACACGTACCGTGACGCATCGCCGAGACCGCCGAGGGGAGTTGGTCCGAAGTGAACACGGTACCGATCGGTTCATGATGCTGGAGTGGGAATCCCTGGCGAGCTTGGTCTGGCCCAACTTTCATCTGAAGATTCAAACGGGCTCTTCTCAAGTCAAACGAGAGATTCGGCTGCTTCCCGATGATCCAAACCGGCCGGGCCTCGTCGGGCTGCAATTCGTGCACTTTGCCGAGACCGAGGATTACTGGTTCGACCCGGCCAAGGACGACATGCGCGTCGAGTACCTCAAGAGGCGGCAGAACGAGGGCGTGGTCACAAGGCTAGTCGTCACTCAATCGGCCCAGGCGCCATCCGGCCAATGGTATCCGCAGGTGATCCGGATAGAATCCAGGGGCGCTCATACCATCGACGTGCCGGGCACGGTAAGCCGCCGGGAGCGGCGCGTGCTTGTCGATCTCAATCCCATGTCCGAAGACGGTGCTCTGGCCTCGTCCGTCGCGGCGGATACCCCCGAGCCGACCTCGGCCCAAGTCGAGCCGGCGGACGACCGGCAGCGGCTGGCTGAGACCGGGTTGGGAGGGTTGGTCAAGGATGAGCGGGGCAGACCGGTCTCGGATGCAACCGTGCTGCTGTACTACAGCCACAGTCGATGGGGTCTTGGGAACAAGGTAACCCAGACCACCCAAACGGGTCCGGACGGCCGCTTCGCGCTGGCCGAACCTATCCAGTTCAAACGCAATGAGCCCCATGCCTACGCGCGGGATTTCTATGTCCTTCTCGCTCTTCATCCGGACCATGCGTTTGCGTGGCGGAATGTCGCACAGGGTCGGGAAGACGAGTCCTACGAACTGACGCTGACCGCTCCGACGACTCGCGTGATCACGGTCACAGACCACAACGACAATCCGCTGGCCGGTACGCGGGTGTGGCTGTACAACGCGGGCGATCGGACGAGCACGAATCCACTTTTCCGCGATTACCTCTCTTTGGATACGGACCCAGGCTTCATCGGCAGCACAACCGATGCCGCCGGCAACGCTACGATTACGAACCTTCCGGCCACCGCGTGCAGCTTCCACGCCATACTCAAAGGCTATGCCACAGGCCTGGCCTTCCCGAACCAGAACCGCATTCGCCTGAGCCCCGGCGCGAACGTTTCCGGTTGGGTGCTGACGGATGCAGGCGATCCGGTAGAGGGAGCCACCGTCAGCTTCGCAACGGAATGGATGAACAACTACTTTCTGGCCGAGACTGACAGCCAGGGGTACTTTGAGTTCACTGACCTGCCCGCCCAAGGCTGGGACATGAGCCCCTGGGGGGAGTCTGTCGGTGCCAGCGGAGCCTATACGATCCGCGTCAAGCACGCCGACTATGCGACGAGTGATGAGACGATTGAGCTGCTGCCTGGCCAAGTGGTCGACGACATGGTTATTCAAGTCGCGGCGGAAACCACGCTCATTCGATGCTTGGTCGTCGAAGAGAGGACGGACAACCCTGTGCCCGGCGCTCGCATCAGCGGCCGGGCCGACCGCCTGCGCATCAATGGCTACTCCGATGTCAACGGCATCTTTGAAGTCCGCGTATTGCCTGGGCCGGTCGAGCTGTCGTTCTACTCTCCGCCGGATGGCGTCTACGTTGCCGAAAGGTCGAACGAGCATCGCCTCTCCTTCGTGGCCGAGGGGCCGCAGATGACCGTCACGCTCAAGGGACCTCCTATCGGAGGGCGCCTGGTGACTGTGGCTGGCACCGTCTATGGGCCCGAGGGCCAGCCCGTGGCCAATGCGGTCGTCTATGGCACCGCAGGACAGTTTTACACGGCCACGGCAGGCGGTTACATTCGAACCTGTCGGAGCGAACACCGATGGACAGTTCGAGCTGAAAGAAGTCCCTGCGGGACGTGATCTGTGCCTGTACGTCGAGACGAAGGACCGCACACTGGCTATGGCCGGCGTGTTCGTCATTGCCGCTGATGTCAATGAGCTTGCACCGCTGGAACTGGTGCTTCAGCCCACGGTCGCTGCCGTGACAGCAATCCAAGACGATGAAGGCAATCCGGTCCCAGGCGTTTCCGTTGAGATAAGGCCTGTCGTCGGAGGTGAGAGAATATGGCCGGCCGATCGGACCAAGGAGATCGACGAAGCAAGCGTCCTGCGGATGGATGGTGTTGTTCCTGGATTGACCTATCATCTGCGTGATGCACGGTTTGGCAAAGCGGGTGCCTTCCTCTCTGAGGGTGGGCAGAAGTGGTTTGAGCGGGAGATGGTGCTCGTCCCGCTCGATTAGTCTTGCTTGTCATCCCGGGCCGACGTCACTTGATGCCGGCGTGGTAGCTCTGCAGCGACCGCACGGGGGCGGTGCCCTTGCACGCTTCGGCGATCCCTTTGACGGCGGCGGCCGCGGCGGCGGTCGTCGTGATGTACGGAATCTTGTACTTGA
>CAYNQP010000174.1:0-7498 GCA_964399325.1 uncultured Pirellulales bacterium | reverse complement strand
AGGTGGAGACTTGTGTCCTGTCAGAAAACAAATCGACCGCTTCGAGCATCAACTTAATGACGGAACACCGGGAAGACGGTGGGAAATGCCACCGCTACAGCCGACACAGCCGTTCTGAGTGGTTGAACGGGGGTAGGAATGGATTTCTGCGAGGCGGACCGTCCGTTCGTTCGAGCCGAACTTCCGATAACTATGCTGTGAGACGACGTACGAGTTCAGCGAACTGGCTTCCTCGCTGCTGGAAATTCTCAAACATGTCGTAGCTGGCGCAGGCCGGACTGAACAAGACCACGTCCCCGGGAGCAGCCAATTGACTTGCCCGTTCAACGGCTTGGGCCAAGGACGCTGCCGATTCAACGGGCACGACACGGCCTTCTGCCAAGGCTTCGCGAATCGCCCCGGCGATCTTGGGAGCCGTCTGGCCAATTAGCACCGCTGCCTTGGCCTTCTCGGCTATCTTCCGGCCCAACTCGTCAAACGGCAGGTGCTTGTCATATCCACCGGCGATGATGATCTCAGGCCGGTCGAAGGCCTCCAAGGCAACGATCGCGCTGAGAGGCGTCGTCGCCTTGGAATCGTTGTACCAGCGCACGCCGTTCGATTCAGCCACCAATTCAAGCCGATGCGGCAAGGCCTTGAAACCGGGCAAGCATGCCTTGATGGCGTCCTCACCGACACCCAAACTCCTGGCAATCGCCATCGCGCCGGCGAGATTCGACAGATACACGCGCCCGGGCAAACCGTAGGCCCTGCGAATATCCTCGCCTACATCATCGGCCGAGAACTTCACGCAGGCCCGTCCGGGTTGGCCGCGGTAGGTGGCAAACCATTGGGAAGCCATCTCGTCCTCGCCATTGAAGAACGAGAGCGCCGGTGCATCCTCGTCGCGCGGCTGATACTTGAAGATGCTCTCCTTCGCGGCACAATACGCCGCAAACGTACCGTAGCGGTCGAGATGATTCGGCGTGAGATTCGTCAGCAATGCAACATGTGGGGCTTTGCGCGGCTCGGCCAACTGCTCGATCTGAAAGCTGGACATCTCCAGAACGACAAGATCGTCGGGTGCGATCCGGCCGAGTATGGTCAGCAGAGGCAGGTCGCCGATGTTCCCGCTGAGCCAGACCTTGCCGAAGGACCTCGGGCTGGGGGCATGCTCGAGCAGATGGGCCGTCAATGCGGTCGTCGTGCTCTTGCCATTGGCCCCCGTGATCCCCACGATGCGCGCCGGGCACCACTGGAAGAACAGCCCCATTTGGGAGGTGATCGTCTTTCCCCTGCGGCGGGCGATCTCCAGAAGCGGATGGCCCGGAGCGACGGCCGGGTTGACGACCACGATATCCGCTCGTTCGAAATCAACTGGATCGTGCGAACCCAGATGAAACTCGATATTCGGCAAGTCACGCAACTGCCGAACTGAGTCACTTAGCTTTTCTTGGGCAGCCATGTCGGTCACGACAACGTGCGCGCCGGCTTGGGCAGCAAACTGGGCCACGTCGGCGCCGCCACCGAATCGACCCAGACCCATCACCAGGATTCTCTTACCCGTCAACACGGAGAGATCCATACCTGACCCCATCAACACTTTGAGCCCGTATAGACTGACGCCACGCCCCAAGTCAGCGGCATAGCCACGACCTCAGAGAAGCCGGCCCGTTCCATCATAGCGCAGAAAACGTCCGGCCCGTGAAAAGCTTCGATCGATCTATTGAGATACCGATAGGCCCGCCTGTCCCCGGAGACGAGCGCGCCAACCAGGGGAACCGCAAATCGTAGGTAGGCCAAGTAGCACCCTCGCACGATGCGGTTGCCGGGCAGCGAGAATTCCAGAATCACCGCCGTCCCGCCGGGCTTCAGGAGGCGATATATTTCGCCGAGGGTCTTCACAACATCCGCCGTGTTCCTGATCCCGAATGCCATCGTCGCCGTATCAAAGCTGTCATCAGGCAGAGAGGTCTGCGTCGCATCGTCGCACAGGAACCGCACGCGATCGGCAAATCCGCGCTTCCGAATCTTCCGGCGGGCAATGCTCAGCATCTTCTCGGAAGCATCCAACGCCACAACCTCGCTGATGTCAGAGCGTTCTCGCAGCAGCGCGATCGCCAGATCTCCGGTGCCCGTGGCCAGATCGACCAGCCTGAGAGGGCCCCTCCCAGTGAGGCAACCGGCGGCCCGACGACGCCACGAATGGTCGCGCCCCAGCGACAGAAAGTGATTTAGGAAGTCGTAGGTCGACGCAATGCGGTCGAACATCTCTCTCGCGCCGGGCCTCGTGGAACACTGCATGTCGCCGGTCGTGGAAGCAGCCTCTTGCATGCGGATCACCCAAGTGGAGTGGCGACTTGTCTCTATCTGCGGCCCACAGGGTTACGCCGAAGCGTCATAGTTTTGTCTGCATGGCGTTGACCAGCTCGACCTTGGCGTCGATGACCGCCTGTTCGATGCACCGCTTCCAGTCGTCGCCGTACTGGTCACGATACTTGGGTCTCTCGTAGGCATAGATAACCGAACGAGAGGCATTGATGAGCGCCCCGGTTCCATCGGCCTTGCAGAATCTGACACACTCAGCCGCCGTGGCTCCCTGTGAGCCGTAGCCGGGCACCAGGAACCAGATCTTGTCATATTTCGTCCGTAGCGCCGCCGTCACGTCGGGGACCGTCCCGCCCACCACCATCCCGATGTTGCTGTATCCGCTGCTGCCGACGCGCCCGGGCTGGGTCGCAATGTCGTTGACGATCTCGGCCATTTTCTCGTACAGGGCCTGACCCTGCGCATCCTGGAAATCCTGGAGCACCCCGGCCGAGGGATTGCTCGTACGCACCAGCACGAAGACGCCCTTACCCTGGGCGTCAGCCATCGCGGCAAAGGGCTCGATGCCGTCCACGCCCGGATAACCGTTGACGGTGATGGCGTCGGGAGCCAACGTATCTTCCAGACCGGATAACTCCGGATTCTGCAGATGAGCGGCGGCATACACTTCCGCCGTATGGCCGATATCGCCGCGCTTCACATCCCCGATGATCTCCAGGCCCAGATCGTTGGCCTCACTGATCAGGGCGTAGTAGGTCTCCAGACCTTCCCAGAGGTACTTCTCGAAGAAGGCCACGTTGATCTTGACCGCCGGCACCATGGGAGCGACGATGCGCATCGTCTGCGTGCAGAAATCGAATATCGCGTCCACGGCGGCCGCCGCATCAAACTCATCGTTCATCTGGCGATGGCTCGTAATGACCTGCGGCAGACGGCTATATATCGGGTCTAAACCAACAATCAATGACGTCTTCTTGGCCTGCACGGCCTTACATAACCGGTCCGCAAAATGACTCGCCATAGCTGGAACAACCTTCCTTTCAAAACTAGCCGCTGCCATCTTCGGTTCGACCCTGTTGTGCATAGCTGAATCCGCCAGAGGCCCTATGGGACACTCAAGATACTCGAGTCCGGCAACGAAAATCCTTTGTCCTTAACGTTTGAATCACTATAATCACGCCGACGGTATGGGGCAAGACAGAATTCGGCTGTCTGGGCTATTTGTGGGAAACTATTTCCTCGGCGGCGCGCGTCAGATTCCTGAGTCCACCAAAGATCTGACACACACGAACGACGCAGCCGCTTGGCTTTGGGCCGGAAGGAGTGTCGCGCCAGGCCGTTCCCAAACACAGTGCAGGCTGCCAGAGGCGGGCTTTGGAAGAAAAGAAAAAGAGGAAGAAGAAATCAAGACGCCGGAGACTACTCTACTGGCTGCTGATTGATCTGGTCGTCGCCGTGAGCGTTGCCGGCCTGCTTCTGTACAAACCGTCACACTATAATCCTGTGAGACCGACCGCCGCAGATCCAAACGGTCAGGCCGTTCACCCCTATCTCCACCGCGATCTGGCGTCGCAATTCTACAATAACGCCCAGAGCCAACAACCCTTCACGATGACCGTGCTCGACAAACTGCTCAACGAGGCGATCGCGTTGGCCCGGTGGCCGCAGGAATCCGGGGGCATCACGTTTACGGCACCGCAGGTGATTTTTGCCCCGGATCGCCTGGTCCTGATGGGGACCGCCACCGTCGAGGGCGCCGACTTCGTCGTAACCGTCAAATTGGTCCCCCAGGTGGATGAGAAAGGGCTCCTCAATATCCGTGTCGAGAAGGTCGGAGTCGGGGCCATGAATGTGACACCGCTGGCCAGGATGATTGCTGAGAAGATGTACAGGGAACGTATCGAAGAATTGTCGTCCGGCACCGAGGACCTCCGGCTCAAGATCGCCGGCGCCTTGTTCAATGACACACCCTTCGACCCGGTTTTCCAGGTGGAAGACAAATGGGTCCGCCTCAAGGGCGTCCGCATCACGCCGGGCCAATTGACCGGCGACTTCGTCCCCGCCCCCAAGCCTTCGGCATCCGACTGACACCACCCGATGCGGGCTCGGTCCGCTCGCAGCCGACTCCAAATGGAACGGTCCGAGCCGCGAGCCCCCCCTTCCCACGACCCGGACCGTCAAGAAGCATCCGGTTGACTCTCAGAGATCACTTACGCTGGTTTGGCACTCTTGCGGATGAAGTGGACCACCAGCGTCAGAGCGATGAAGCTGGCCAGCAAGCCAATACCCAGCCAACGGATCTTGGACCACAGGCTCCAAACACTGCCGAACGCGGCGGCGCCGGAGGCCAGGGCCATGAGGAAATTCCACAGTACGCGGCGACCTCCCCGGGGTGTGTACTTGCCCAGGTAGCTGACTTGGTTCATCAGGAAGAAGAACGCGAAGTAGGCGATCGGCAACAGCACCATGGCAAAGACCGACGTCGGCACCGCCAGATACGGCGCGGCATCCTTCCAGAAGAAGGGCCCGAGCGCGCCCACGGCCACCATGAGACTGCCGATCCTCTGGGGCCAGCCCCGCGCCGGCAGATTCAACAATTCGCAGAAACACAATCCGTTGATGGTCATTAGCATCGTCGCGGCGCTGAGGGCCATGCCGATCACACCGAGACCGAAGACGTATTGCGACCACCTGGCTCCGATGAGCGGTTCGAGCGTGCCCGCCAGATTGAAGGCATCGCGCTTAACGAGGATGGCGGCCATTCTCTTGTCACCCCAGGGCAAGGCCTCGGCCTTTTCCGCGATCTGCTCGGGCGTAAGCTGGGCAAACTCGGCTTCGCCGATCTCGGACTTGACCCGGCCGGCGAGGAGACCTTTGTAACCACCGATCAGGTTGCCGGCGGGCTCGCCGGTGATTTCACCACCCGGCTCGGCGGCCACAAATCCTTCAGCCGGCACGGCGTGGAACTGGCTGCTCGAAGCGATGACGACACACCCGGTCGCCAGAATGAAAGGGATGAACAACCCGGTGGACAAATCGAAAATCGCCAAGCCGCGAAACTCCTTGCCCCAACCCTTGCGAAGCATCGAATAGGGCAGCAGGAACGTCATGTTGATGCCGACCGCCGTCGCGGCCGCACTGATCATCACGTCACGCTGCTGGCCCACGATCATGTCCGACCAGTACGACTGGAACTGGCTGGTGACCTTCGCTATCTCGACGCCTATCTCTTGCGTCGGTTCGATAAACAACCGCCAGTTGGGAATCAGGCCGTTGCCGATCCTGCCCCAGTCAATCTGGCCATTGGCGCTGAGCTTAACGACCACGCCGATGAAGCACAGCACAATGAGGCTGACGATAGTCCGGATCACCGTCTCGAAGACCTTGACGCCCTTGCCGCCGGCACTGTAGGTCATGGTGGCCATCAGGGCGCACATCAGAAAGATCCCGCCGGCGATCATCTTGCTGGGCACCTCGTCCATCACGCCGGGCCCCAGCAAACTGGGCACGAGGTTCTGCCGAATCGCGGCCGTCCCGAGAGCAAACTGAGGAAGCGACCAGACCAGGTTCGCCATCATCGAGGCCAACAGCCAGCCCCAACCCAGGACCGGGCTAACGTGCTCGTTGATCCCGCGCAGCGGACGCTCGCCCGTCGACAACGTGACATAGGCGATGGCGCTCATCATGATAATCCCGAGAATCATCGCCAAGGGCTGGAGCCACATGAAACTGAAGCCGACCAACACACCGAGATACAGGCTCGACGACAGGGACCCGCCGCCCAGCGTGATACCGCTCTGCAGCCATCCGGGACCGGACAGCTTGAGGTAGGTCTTGAAGAGCGCCCCGCCACCTTTCTTCTGCGCATCCAGGATCATCTCCCGGTCCTTCTCGATGCGGGGATTCATGTGCATCACGGGTTGCTGGCCGGTGTCGCTGCGGCTGTCGGTTGACGCCATTTCTGCCTCCTGTTCAAGAACTCGGCTATCAGACAAGGGCGATGCCTTTTCGTCTTGAGGGCGACCTGCGAATCGACGTCAAGGACAACGCCCCTGTCTTTCTGCAAACGCGACGGTCATTCTCGGTCTGCCCCAGACGGGTGTCAACTCACTTTTCGAGGCTCTGCAGGGTCTTCGTCACGAGCGGCCACGAGTTCGCTCTGGCATCGCGGTCGGCTACGCAAACGGTGCGGCCGACAAAACCACCGGAAAGTCTCGCAAATTGCGACCCGCCCGCCCGGCGTCCCAAGCACTACAACACGGCCAATTCGCGGCAATGCGTAACCTCTTGCATTCTCCGGTCTTATGCGCCGCCCGCCAAGTTTTGCCAAGGGAATTCATAGCAAAACGGTTGACAGCACCGCACAGATTGTTATCGTTTTGGGGTTCGACTTAGTCGAGTACGTCACAATCGCAGGACGCCCGGTGATTGGTTCGCGGCGATCTGGTAGACACCCTCCCGAACAGCACGGGTGTCGAAGTGCGTACAGACCTGAGTGCCGTAGACAGGCGTGTAGAATGTAGAAGTCTTGGCTCGGGACGTCTCTTGAGGCCACGGCTATATGCCCACAGAAAGGAAAACCGATGGATGCTCTGTCAACACTGAAAAGTAAACTGGACAAGGCCAGCCTGCAGAAGCTCACCGCTCTGAACAACAACGATGTGAATGCTTTTGTCGCCTATGCGATTGAACTCTGCGAGCCCGACAAGGTCTGGGTCGGCACAGACTCCGATGAAGACGTCGCCCGCTGCCGTCAACTGGCTATCGACAACAAAGAGGAGTTGCCTCTGGCGATTAAGGGCCATACCGTCCATTTTGACAGCTACTACGATCAGGCGAGAAGGAAGGAAGTAACCAAGTATCTGGTACCCAAGGACCAGACTCTGGATCCCAAGCTCAATCAGGTCGAACGCAGCGCGGGTCTCAAGGAGCTCGAAGACCTGCAGCGCGGCAGCTATAAGGGCCGGACCATGCTGGTTCGGTTCTTCTGCCTCGGCCCCACGAATTCGGTTTTCTCGATCCCGTGCTTGCAGATCACCGATTCTGCCTACGTGGTCCACAGCGAAGACATGCTCTATCAGAGGGGGTACGAAGAGTTCAAACGGCAGAGCGCCCAAGGGAATTTCGAGTTCTTCAAATTCCGCCACTGCACCGGCGCAGTCACCGAGCGCATGACCACCAAGAACCATGA
>CAYNQP010000173.1:0-7523 GCA_964399325.1 uncultured Pirellulales bacterium | reverse complement strand
GAGTGATGCTTTACCGGCGCGACCTTGCGCCGCTTCGAGAGGATCGAGCGGGCGAGGGCGGCGGGGTTCTCCCCGGATCGCAAACCCCGCGCTCGCGCGTCGTCCAGCACCGCCTCTATCCGCTGACGCACCCGATGCGCGCTCCTGAGCGGCAATGTCCTGGTCGTAGATCGCAGAGACCCGCTGGACTTCGAGATAGTGATTGCCCGAACCGAGCGTGCCAACCTGGTCCTTCTGCCGCTCTTTAGCACGGTCGGAAACGTACCTCGGCTCGGAACCAGGCATCTTGCCGTTCTGCTCGATGCGCGCGAGGTCCTCTCTCTTTCCGTAGCCCCGCTCGACGGCCCATTGCGCCCCGCCGCGCAGCATGTCATCGAGCTCGCTGGGCAGAAGCTTGAGCTTGCCCCGGCTGCCCACTCCGGCGGGGATGCGCTGGGCCAGCATCGTCGCAAGCCGGTCTTTGCAGCGCTCGACGTCATCATGCGTGACACCGGTCAGCACCGACCGGACGCCGCAGGAGATATCGAAGCCAACGCCGCCGGCCGAAATGATGCCCCCCTTCTCAGCATCAAAGCCGGCCACCCCGCCGATGGGAAAGCCGTAGCCCCAGTGCGCGTCGGGCATCGCGTACGAAGCCTTCACCACGCCCGGCAACGCCGCCACGTTAGCGGCCTGTCGATAGACCTGCTCGTCCATCTGCTCGATCAGACCCCGGTCCGCAAAGACAATCACGGGGACCTGCATATTGCCAAACGGCTCAATGACCCATTCGCACTCGGACTTCTGTTTCAACCTCTCAGCGAACATATCGCGCACTCCTTTGCTTAGACATCCACCACGCACTGGGCCATCCAATGCCCACCTGCATCGCGGCGAACCTGGAGATCCGCATAGGTCGCAGCCTTGACCTCGACAGCGGGCTCGTGCTTACGCGTATCGACACGCTCGCCCCAGGCGGTGGCTTTCAGTCCGTTCGGGATGGCTTGAATCTCAAATCGGCCAAACAGCATGTGGCGCGTCCCCATCTCGTAGAGCAAGGCGCCCAGCCAGGCATAGAAGAGCAGCTCGTCGTCGTCCTCCCGACAGACAATCTCCACCGCCTCTTGGGGTACGATCCTTTCGAGATCCGCGATGACGGCCGTCAGGGCCAGCGCCGCCTGGGCGAACGCTTCTTCGCGCGTCGGTCCGATGCCGCGAATCCCGATATCCGCCGGATGTGAATAGTGTTCCCAGTGTCCCTTGCTCATGACAACCACCGAATGCAGGCGCAAACCAATACTCAACCGCCCTATCTTACTTGCCAGGCGGTTGTCATGAAACAGGGATATTTCACTGCATGGGCATACCTGAGGTCCCAAGCCTCTTATGGTTCGGCCCGCAGTTCGGATGACCACCCGGTCTCGTTGTGCCCGGACGATGTATCTCTGGCCTTAACACGGAACTGATGGTATTGGGCTGTACGCCCCACCAGAACGCTGTATTCCCGCGACGTCTGCCAGCCGCTGCTGAACCCCGGCTGGGTGGTGCACTCGAACAAGTACTCGACCTCGGTCATATCGTCGGTGGCTTGGGCCGCCACCATCGTGGCATGGAAGGTGAAGTCTTTCTCCATGGCATTTGTCTCATAGGGTTCCACTTCCCACTGCATCGGGTCGGGCGTCGGCGGTTGGAGGTCAGCCGTGACTTGAACCGAGAATGTCGTCGCATTCCTGTTGGCGGACTTGTCTCTCGCCTGCGTTCTGAACGTGTACTGGCCGTGCGGAAGCGAAGTCACCTCATAGGTCCGGCTGTCCTGCCAACCGCTGCTGCGACTCGGATGCGACGTGCATTCGAATTGATCTTCCACACCGCTAACGTCGGTCGCGGTCGTCGCCACCATGCGGATCGTAGTCGCCGAGACCGCACGGGGCTGCTCCTCCCATGTGGATGGACTCGGAGTCGGCGCCGTCGAGTCCTCAGCCCCCGTTCTGGCACTGGCCACCTCCGACCATTCCGTCTCCAGTTGGTTGCCCCGGTTGCGCGCCTTGACCCGATACGAGACGGTGGACAGGGGCGGCAGCTCCGTATCTTCCCAACGCGCCTCCTGCCCCGCCGGGAACGTCAGCCACCCGCTGTTGAATTGTGGATTGTGAAAGTCCTCAAAATAGTACTGAACCGTGGTCCCATCCGTAGAGACGGCGGTCGTGGCCACCATCGCAATCGTGGAAGTCCCAATCGCATAGGGCTTGACGGCCCATGTCATCGTTTCAGGCGTCGGCGGGTGCGGGGTAGCCAACCCATAACGCCAGGAGAAAGCCATAATCCCGAAGTCGTTGAAATCGACGGCTCCGTCACGATTCAAGTCCTCAGCAAGCAGATCTTCCAGAAAGAGCCACTTCTCTGCAAGCCGCCCCAAGTCATGAAGACCGATGTAGCCGTCGTTGTTCAAATCCGCAAGACTACCGAGGTCCGAAGTGGACATGCTCGCCTCGGGCGTCCCGCCGTAGACGCCGTTATTGACGCGCATGCCGTGTGGCCACAACTCCACGGACCAGTCCGACACCGGATCACCTGCGTCGATGCACGGACTGGTCACCGTGTCAGTGACCCAGCGGCCCGCCGCAAGGTCCCAGCGGCCCGCTTGCGACTTGAGATGGTAGTCGCCACCCACCCAGGTATCGTCGCTGGTGTCCGGGGTTCCGTTGTCGTCCCATGCCCCATCTTGCACAAACAATGGGTTGGCAACGGTGTCTCCGATGCCAACGATCGCGTTTCCACCTAGATTGCCGCCCGCATTGAACCAGAAGGTATTGTAGGTGCTGGCGCACCGGCCATGTATCCCTCCCGCAACGGGGGCCGTATTGGAGGCAATGATGTTGCCACAAATCTGTCCGGGGCACAGACCCAATCCGCCCCCCGAATCACCGGCCACGTTCTCCACAATGGTATTGTTGCAGATCGAGCCGATGCAGGCGTACAGTCCACCGCCAGCCCGCTCGGCGGTATTGCCCGCAATGATGTTGTTGTGGATCCAGCCGCCGCAGTTGAAGAGCCCGCCGCCTTGCCGCGCGGAGACATTGCCGACAATCACATTGCCGGCAATCTCTCCCTCGCAGAAATACAGCCCGCTGGCGTCACTGTTGCCGGAGATCACATTGCCGCTGATCAAGCCGTCACAGTAGGCGATACCGGCGCTGTTCTGCAAAATCGTATTACCCTGGATCAAACCGTCACAGGAGTAGATACCCTCCGAGGTGTTGGAGACGATGGTGTTGCCCGTGATGGCGGGCGAGGCGCCACGCTCGCCGAGGATGCCCTTTTCCGCGCAATTCTGGATGACATTACCGGAGATCGTCGGAGCCGAGGCCGCGCAGTAGATGCCGTGACCGGTTATAGTAAAACCTTGCAAGACCGACCGGCTGTCCTCGCCAAAGTCAAAAACCACGCTGGCGCCGGACCTGCTCGTTATCACGGTTTCCCGCACGACAATCGGATCGTCCGGGTTCGAGCTTCGCACCGTCACGCGTCGCCCGTTGAAGATGACCTGCTCGCCATAGGTGCCCGGTTGGACGACAATGACGTCGCCGTCCGATGCACTATTGATGGCGGCCTGGATGGTTGCGAAGTGGGCCGGCCCATCGTCATCAACTGTGATGGGGGCCGCCGCCGAACAAGGAACGATCAAAAGCAGTGCAATCAATGCTGAGAGAGTATATTTGTCCATGGGTCAATCCATCCTCCTACATATCGCGTGCTGGAGTCTATTATACCAGTAGTCATCGCCATCTTCAACAATATTGCGGGCATCGGGCAATCCCTTTGCCCCGGGTCCCGGCCCCTGCGACCGAGAGACCGCAGCTTCTCAGGGCTGCATCACGGCCTGGAGCCTGCCCGCCAGGCAGAGGTTCCCGACAGTATCGACACACGCCACCGTGTCGCCGAACCAGTCTCTGACGGCGAGCCCGCCACCGGCCGGCTCACAATGCGAACATTCGTTCAGACGTCCTCTAATATACATGTTCCCATCCAGATCAATATAACCGGCGACGCTTTGATCGGGGCCGTAAACGACAAAGGCGCCCGCCGGCGGCACGCACTCGACTTCCGTCGTCAACCTCCCTTGGAGGATAAGGTTGCCCAGATCGTCGAACTCGGCGACCACGTTGCCCAAATGGCCCGCAATGGCAACAATCGTTGTGCCTGGAACCACCGGCGCCAACGGACCCGGGTCCGCCAGGAGCGTATACGTCTGATCGTGCTGTGGTACACTGGTGCCCCACACGGTAATCAGCCAGGTCCCCTCGCCGGGGCTCTGGACGTGAACCTGTTCGACGTTGTTCGTATGGTCGGCTCGTACCCGCTGAGCGGGTTCTGTGGGAACGTAGGGATTCATCGTCCACGGAAAATGTCTCTGACCATCCGGCCCTATCACAACAAGGTCAAGATCGTTGACCAACGTATAAGCCGCCATCGGATCGGCAGGGAAATCATCCCAGACCAGCGTCACCTTCAACTCACCTTGCCCCGGCGGAATCGCCAGCGTATACACCTGCCGCTGGCCCTGCGGCAGAATCGTATCCTCGACGATCATCTCATCGAGCGTATCGCCGCGCACGAGATCGATAGACTTCTTCGCGTTGATCAGGCCATAACCGTAGGCATAGTCGGGCCCCTCATTACCCAAATCCGTCGCCGTCTGGATCAGAATGCCCTTCAGAGTCGAAGGCAGCGGATCGGTCTCGTGCGTGGCCCGCCAATCTTCGAGAATCAACGCCATCGTCCCGGAAACCGACGGCGCCGCCAGAGACGTGCCGCAGCCCCCGCCGTAGCGATTCAACGGCAACGTGGACCAGATAGCCCCTCCGTTGCGGACCTCGCAGCCCGGAGATACGACGTCCGGCTTGATGCGCCCGTCTTCGGTCGGGCCCTTGTTGCTCCAGAACCACAGGGAATTGTCATCGGAATTGGTGGCCCCGACGGAGACAACGTTCTTGCCGACCGCCGTGCATAGGATCGCTCCCCAGCCGCCTTCATTGCCTGCGGCCCACACCATGGAGACGCGCTTGCCCAGCGCACCACGCACGATGGCGTCGGTCGCCGCGCTGTAGTCCTTGTACACGTGCCACTCAACCTTGCCCCACGAATTGTTGATGATATCGACATCGTACAGGTCGATGGCTTCCTGGCACTGGTCGCGCAGCTCGGCGGCGTTCTCCCATGAGTGGTAAGACACCAGCGTCGCTCTCGTCGCGATGCCTCTGTATTGCCGGTTGGACAGCAGACTGCCGTCACCGGCGATGGTCCCCGCCACTTGTGTGGCATGGTCGCCGACCGGCCACGTGTCATCAATATTGGCTACGCGACCAGCTAGATCTACATGATTGGCGTCCGGGTGCTTCGACTCGCACTGACCGACGATGACGCCCGCGCCGGTCAGATGGTACGGCCCCGCCTGGACGGAATTGGCCTGAATCGCGGTCCGCACGCCATCGTTGAGATCGACCGACTCGTAGTGCTGGTCGATCCACTTCACCGCATCCGATGATGCGAGGCTATTGATGCCCGCCACCGGCAGGTGAATGACGAGGCTGCTATCCGCATTGCTGCGTTTGATGATCGTGCCACCATGCTCTGCAACTAGGGCCACGGCGGTCTCTGCCGCAACGTCACCGAAGAACAGTACAATCAGTCTGGCCTGATCAACAGCGGTCTTCGAATACGCGTTGATACCCTCCTGCCTGATCGAGGGAGCAATCTTGTCTTCGGGCAGGATCTTTGCCATGGCCCGGACCCCCGGAAGCGAGACGATCTGCCCAGCCCTGTCCAAGGGGATGCCGGCCAACCATGCATGGTTGGGAACGTAGGACAGCAGTCGCACGCCGGCCCCGGCAAGGGTGGCCCGTCTCTCCACGGTCGGTATATCATCAAGCTGGAGAATGACGTGGATTCTGCCCGACGCATCCGGCTTGCCGTCGCGCAGCAGGTCGCCTGCGCCCGCCGCTGGGATGAAGCGCCGCGACTTGAGAACCACTTCGTCGTCGCCGACAGCATGGCCGGCAACCAGCATCGCAATCACCACGCCGGCAAATACGCCCATCTTCCTCATGACAGCCCTACTCCTCCGTGGCCCCGCGTGGATTTGTGCACATCAGGTACCCCCATTGCCTCATCAACCGGGCCCTACACAGACCCGCCAAAGACCCACTTCGCCCATCCGCCAAGGCGCCCCTCCGAACCCTTAGGATTCAAGCCATCATTTTACCATTTCCTCCCCGTCATTTCCAGCACAAACGGGCCAATTGGCCCGTGGGACTGCGCGTAAGCCCCGTATCCGGCTGCATGCCAATAAATTGCGAAAGATACCCGCTTCGTCACCGGTCTTATAGGACAGGCGTTCCGGTCCCGCAGGCCCAGAAATTGGCCAGACCTGCAATAAACGCGCGCCTGAACACGTCCTTGCTGGCTGTATGCGGGTCGGTGTAGGCCCGTGCCCCGAATTCCCGCAGACGGGAAGCGTTGAACGCTTGTCCGTAAGCCCCTTTTTCAAGAGGACAGCACCGTGAAGAAACAGTTCATCTTAGTTCTGGCCGTGACAACCGTTCTGGGAATGACGCTGGTGGCCTTCGCCCAGCCCGGCGGTGGTGACGGCCAGAACTAGACGACACGCTGCGATGTGTATTCGCAGCAATACCCACACAAGCACAATACCTCGGCGGAGGCCGGAGTCAAAGGCGTGACGCGCCGGCTTTGGCCTTCCGCCCGTTTCTTCCCGCACCCGTTCTGAGCGCCTCGTCCGGCCTCCCTGTGATTTCTGTGTCTTTCTCGCCGGCTTGCGACTAGACTGTTCTCCGCAAATGACGGTCGCAGATGTTGTCGCGATCGAGTGGAGTCTGTCTGCATACAGGCTTCGGAGATCGGCGATGTTCGATGAAGGATCAAACAGGTTTCGGACTGTGGTACTCATACTGGTCGCCCTCGGTACATTCGGTGCGCTCAGCGTGTCTGGGCAGGCTCAGCCGAACGAGCCCAACACAGCCAGCCCGGTTTCCCTGGTCCCCGGCGAAAGCGCCACAGCCCCCCCCGCCGTGACCATCGATACGTTGGCGGCACAAAAGAAACGGATCGCAGAATCCCCGAACCTCGCCGACGACATCAAGGCCAAGCTAACCGAAGCCTACGACAAGGCCATCGCCCAGCTCAAGCTGTCCGGGGACCTGGCGGAAAAGAAGAAGCAATACGATCAGGGCGCAAAGACCGCCGTCGCCGATCTCGAGAGCATCAAGACGCTGCTGGCCCAGCCACCCGCGTCCCTGCCGGAGATAGCGTCCGACCGGACCTTGGCTCAGGCCGAGCAAGCACTGACTCAGGCGACACTGGCTCTGGATGAAGCCAAGAAGACCGCCGCCAACTTGGACAGTGAGCCCAAGCGGCGCGCGGATCGAAGAACCAAAATCCCGGAAGAGATCAACGCGGCCAAGCAGCGACTGGAAGAGATAAAGCAGAAGCTGGCGACCCTGACCCAGGAGGAGCAGACCGACCTGGAC
>CAYNQP010000172.1:0-7551 GCA_964399325.1 uncultured Pirellulales bacterium | reverse complement strand
AAAGAGCGACTACACATTAACTGTGGGGCAGAGCCTAGTAGTAGTAGGCCAGTTCGAGTCGGGCGAAATCATCGTCGCGCAAGCTTTGCTGGATACTGCCCGGCACGGTATCCAGGAAGAGCCAAGCCTCGAGAATCAGCTTCCAGTGTGCGCCGAGACGTCGACTCGCCTCGATCCTGACCGCGTTCTCCGGGCCATCGAGGTCCTGGCCGTACCCCATCAGCACCTGCGTGCCGGCAGCGTCGTTCGGTGCCAATCGCAGTCCGAGGAAAGCGTCGTTCTGGAATAGGGCGGCGCCGGCGGCGCCGCGTTCGTCGTAGGCATATTCGCCCAGCAGGCCAATGTCCGTGTTACTGCCGGCGACGCCGAAGAAGGTGTACTCGACACCGGCGGTACCGGCAAAGAACGTCTCCAGATAGCCGCTTCGATAGAAGGCCTCAAACTTCCATAGCCAGTTCCCCGTCGCGAGTTGGATATCGGTCCCGATCTGGTCGATTTTCTCGTAGAAGGGGATGAGGGTGGATTCGCCTGTCTCATTGGGATCTATGAATCGAGATGGGATCAGCCAGGGGTCGCGATTGGTCCCGTGGAAGAAATACACCCCCAGATCGGCACTTGCGATGGTGCGGCTGTACCTCACGGCCAAATCCACGTTTCTCTCCCGAGAGGTGCTTTCATAGATCGTTCTGTCGGTATCAATGAGCGTGGGATATCGCAGGCGTCCCTTGGGGCCCGGAAAGGTGCGTTCCCGGAAATACGGCAGAGCGAAGAACTCCAGGGTTCCCCAACTGGGGGAGATCGCAAACTCAAGCATGGGCTGGCCCAGCTTGTCCTCGCCGTCTATGTCCTCCACCAGATCCGTCTGGTTGATGATGTCGACCAGATGGACGAACTCGGTCGCCCCCCAGAAGACCTTGCCGACACCGATCCGGAAGTGCCAATTGTCCTGGCGGTAGAGGTAGTTCAACTCGCGGATATCAGCGTGCGTTCTCTCCGGGTCGGCGCTGTCCAGTCGGCCGAAAGGGACGAAGGTGAAACTCGAACCGTTTTCCCACTCGTGGTAGTATTCCGGCTGGGCCGCAATGGAGCCGCTATGCCGCTCCTGGCCGGCGTACAGCGGGTCGCGGAAGAAGAGGCTTCCCTCGGTCGAGATGTACCCCGAGAGTTCGTTCGCGTTGGACGTGGCCAGACACAGCGTCCATGCCCCCAGGGCCACAAAAGTCTTTACATGCATCCGTCTTACCTGAGTATGGTGAGAATCTGCCTGTTGAAGTCGGCGTCCTTCAGTCCCGTTCGAAACGCGAAGTCGGACCAAATCAGTTGAGTGCTCTTCCCGGTCTGATGGTTGACCATGTTCATCTCGTGCGCCCGCCAGAACGCATCCTGATACTGTCGGTAGCCTTTGACAACGAGCGTCTTGAGCAGAGTGTCCTTGCGGTCGTAGTAATCAACTTTCCAAGTCCGGTATTCATCTTTTCCGAGCCAAACGACCTCGCGCAAGTAACCTGAGTTCTTCCGGTCGGCGGGATAGCGCTCGATCACGTAGCACTCGTTACCGCCGTAGACTTCATCCCGGAGCCACTTGTAGGAATACTTCTCCAGTTCCTGGGTGGCGATATCCTCATACGCGAATTCGCTGCCCATGAACGACCCTGATTTGTTCTGAGCGGCGATGCGTCGAACGCGGTTCAGGGCCGGCAGAAAGAGCCATTGGTCGTCATCGGCCTCCTTGTGGGTATGGGTCAGGAGAATGGTTCCTTTGACGTCCGCGGGGCTGTCGAAAATGCACAGGCTCTTGGTGCCTTCTCCTGCCGTTTCCAGCGTGCGGATGCGGATGTCTCGCTCGCTGGTCTGACCCTGTCTATTCCGGAGAATCATGCGGAGGTTGGCGGTGCTGTCGTCATACCCGCGATAGCGACGGTCCGCCTCCCTGGCGATGGCCCATCCGTGCTCCACCGGAGTCGGCTCCGCGCCGGCGGACCACCGCGACGCGACCAGCGTCAAGGCCGTGAATACACAAACTCTACCTACGTGTCTCATGCACTGAATCCTGCTTTCTGTATGTTGCTCTTGCGTTGATGGGCAAGCTTATCATGTCTTCGGTCGACTTTCAGCAACAAAGTCGGCAATAGCAGAAAGTCCATCAGTAATGCTACGGCAATGGTGATCGCGCACATCTTCCCCATTTCGGAACTCATCCGATAATGAGACAAGGTCAGCACCATAAACCCGGCCACGAGGGCCATGGTCGTGACCCACATGGCGGCGCCCACGGTGTGGAATGCGTAACGGACCGCTTGCTCCGGGCTCATGCCATCCTCGCGCCGGGCCCGGTCATACTTGCTCAGAAAATGCACCGTATCATCGACGACAATTCCGATAGTCATCGCGACAACAACCGACAACGCCAGGCCGACTTGCCCGCGAAGGAGACCCCAGATTCCAAACGCCATGGCCGGCGGCAAGAGATTGGGAACCAAGCTAACGAGCCCGAGACGCAGACTGCGAAGGGCCAGCGTCATAAGGACCGATATCAGCACGAGTGCCGCCACGGAGCCCTTGAGCATACTCAGAATGTTTCGTTCGGTGATATGGGCCCAGATCAGCGACAGGCCCGTGCCGGGAGCGCGCATATAAGGGGGCGCATTGGCCTCAAGCCATTGCTGGGCCGTATTCTCCGTACGACGCAATTCCTTGGCGCTCATGCTCTCGAGCATGACCAGGAAGCGTGTGGAGGACCGGCCCACGTCGATCTGGTCGTTGAGGTCATGGCCGAAAGGCAGCGACATTTCGTACAGGAGAAGATACTGGGCCGCCATCTCACGCGTCTCTGGAATTCGATAGTAGTCCTCATCTCCGCCATGCATGTCTCGATTCAGCCGCTTGACCGTATCCGAAATCGTGTAGATGCTGATGACTTTGGGTTGTCGGCGATACCACTGGGCAAAGCGATCCATCGTGGCCAGGTATTCGGGATCTGCGATGCCCCCGGATTCGCGGGAGTGCAGGGGGTACTCGATAATGTCCCAGCCGGCCAGATTCTTGATGAGAAAGTCCGTGGCCCTGCGAAACTCGAACGTCCTGTCGAAATAGGTCAGATAGTTGTCGTTGAACTCGATCTTCAACATGCCGAGGCTTAGACCTATCCCCAAGATCGAAGTAGTCCACAGCAGAAATGATTGCCTGCGGATGATGAAATCTGCGAGGCGGTCACAATACGTCCGGATAGGATTCGACTGACCGGCCTTGGCAGAGATGGGTAGAACCGCCATGAGCGCCGGCAGCAGAATGACCGAATAGACGAAGGCCACCGTTACACCGATCGCCACGATATTGCCCAGGTCCCGAAACGGAGGCGATTCCGAGAAGTTCATGCTGAGAAATCCGATGACCGTGGTGATACTGGTGAGAAACACGGCCCGCAAATTGATCTGCAGCGCGCGTGCAATCGCCTCGTGTTTCGACAGGCCCTGACGCATCATGTGAAACATGGTTGTCAGGATGTGCACGTTGTCGGCCACGGCCAGCGTCAGGATGAGCCCGGGGCCGCTGACGCTGGCGGCGGTCAGTGCGATCCCGGACCAGCCGGTCAAGCCCAGCCCCGTGAGCATCGACAGCAGAATGACGGCGATGGCGGCGAAGGTTCCGAAGAACGAACGCAATGCCAGGCCGATCAGTACGGACATCGTCAGGAACATGACGGGCGCCAGCGTCTGTAGGTCCTTCCGGCCGGCTTCGCCAAAGGCCTGGTCGATCATCACCGAGCCGGAGAGATAGAGATCGATCTGAGGGTATCGGCTTCGGAAGTCGTCCGCTATCTTGCGGGCGGCCTCCGCGACCTCGGGTGTGGCTTCCTGGCGCCCTGCCGGCATCGCGAGGTTGACGAACACGCCGGCGACGTGCCCCGTGGGGGAGATCAATCGGTTGACGATAGCCGTCTCCGAGAGCGCCGTCTTCCTTGCTGCCTCGATCTCGTCATCCGACATGCCGGCGGGGTCCTTCACGAGATCCTCAACAATGAGTTCGTCGCCTTCTCCCCGTGAATGCTGGAAATTGGAGACCGAGCTGACTCGGGTCGAATAGGGAATCTGCCAGGCGGCCTGGGTCAGGTCGGCAAGAGCCGTCAGGTTCTCCCGCGTGAAGACGTTGCCGTCCTTTGGCGCGATAACGAGAAGAAGGCTCTGCTCTTTGCTGAAGGTGTTCTCAAGGGCCTGCAACGCTTTGTATTGGGGATTCTCTTTGCCGAAGAAGGCTCGTGTGTTGCGGTTGACCCTGAGTTTGCCGATGCCGACGGCAGCAAGACCCACGGCAGGCAAAGCCAACAGGATGATCCACCATCTGTATCTGACCGTCCATCCGCCGAGAGAATCCTCGATCCGGGTTATGAAGCGTTTTGCTTTTGCCAAGAGGTTTTCGCCTAAGTCAATTCTGCACCCATCTGCTGACAGCAAACGCAGCACTGTATCGGAACCGTCGCGCCAAGACAAGCCTTTTCGGGACGATTTCGCGGTTGCGTGTCTACCCGGGTTCCAGGGCATTGAAACCTTTGGCCGACAGTTCGTTGGGTCTTAACAGCATCAACCACGGTCGCCGAGGGCAGAATGTTCTTGGGGGCGACGGCCACGCGCTCTTCGGTCGTACGCATCTCATTGGCGCTCCGCCGGACGACATCTACACGATACTGAACATACGAGCGTGTCGCGGCTACGAGTGGCCCTCTGGTCCAAACGACACGTTTGTCGCACCGTGATGCCCGACTATGCGGCCATTCGCAACCGCCGGCGGGGATTACTCCTTGAGATTGATTGACGATATGGGCTAAGATGCTCACGCTACAACAACAGAGGTGTTCCAGTAGGATGCGATATGGCTGACAAATACGAGCAAGGCAGCATCCTTCGGTACTGTCCGAAGTGCGGGGCGGCGGCGCTGCGATCGGCAGGGTCGAAACTCTGGCACTGTGCGAACTGCGGCTTCGAGCTCTATCTGAATGTGGCCGCGGCGGTGGCAGCGCTGATCGCCGACGAGCAGGGCCGGCTGCTGATCGTCGTGCGCGGCGAGGAGCCCCGAAAGGGGATGTGGGATCTGCCGGGCGGATTCGCGGACCCCGGCGAGTCGACGGAGGAGGCGCTGCGCCGGGAGGTTGCGGAAGAGTTGGGGCTGCAAGTCGCGTCGACGCGATTCCTCTGTTCGCATCCGAACACCTATGAGTATATGGGTGTGCCCTATGCAACGATAGACCTCGGTTTTGTCTGTGAGGTCGCAGATATGGACGTGGCCGGGGTCGCGAACCGCGAGATCGCACACGTGCTGTTCGTGCCGCCGCACGACATCGACATCGCCAAATTCGGTTTCCCCTCAACGGCCAGGATCGTCGAGCGGTACCGGGCCGCCTTTCCATAGGCCAGCGGCACCGGCAGGGCCGCAGAGTTTGCCAGGTTCGCCAACGGCGTTCACTTCCAGGCCCAGCGCCGCACGGTCCAGCTATTGCGAGCAGGGAAACCGGCCCCTCTACGACGATATTTCTGCTCAGTTGGCCGGAAATACCCCGAAAAACACGTAGTTTCCACAGTTGACAACGGGCGGTCGCATCGGGTAGAAGCTCTGTTACTGAAGAGGTCAAGCCAAGGTGGCTTGCGGCGAAGTTTGTGCTTCCATCGAGACGGGAGCAGCAAATGCGTGTTGTCATCGGAGGAGATCGGTGTTCTTGTTTGTTCGCGGCAGGGGCGTGAAGCCCTGTCTTCTGAGTTTCCGTATCCTGCCGGGTTCGTCCACGGGGGTGGTTCATGTTCTTTGCTCGCAGAAGGTTGTACGAAACGGTCGCGGCCGTGATGATGGCTGCGATCCCTCTGGGTGTCTTCTTGTTGCTTGACCGCCATGTTCAGGTCTGGGCGGCGGCCGCGGTGGCCACCGTGGTATTCATCGCCTCGATCTGGTCCGGCCACTGAGAGCAGTTGTCGCCTTGGCGCGCGTCAGGGCATTCCAGGCGAGAATCGACAAGCGGCTCACCGCGCGACCTCAATATGCTACCAGAATGCTGGGGTATAGGCCGTCTACGCTTCCTGCATGCCCGCCAGGGCCCCTTCCTTCTCTTCCGGTCTAACTGTCGGTCGGGCCCGGAGACCAGACCTCTGAACGAACCGGTTTGCCCTTGACATTGCGGTGGTCTTGCGGGTATCATTATTCTTACCGATAGACAACTACTGTTCTTCCCTAGACGAAAGCTAGGTGTTGTCATGGGGGCGCCGTGCCGGGCGGCGGATGCCATGCCCGGAAGATGTGTCGGAGTGGGTGTTCGGTGTGTGAAGTCAATTCGCAGACATGCCTGAGTATTGATCCGCGGAGAAGTGGTCCAGGAAGATCCTGCGGCCTCGTGTTGGACACGGCTTTTTCGAGAGGCCCAACGACGGGTATGGACCATTGTCTTCCGCGCGCCGCAGGCCGGCGCTGGGTGGACGCAGGTGAAATCGTCGGGAGCAGCGTGGGCAGGTGGGTCGCGCTGTATCGTTTCGCAACTGTGTCGCCTTGTGGAAAGGAGGACGATCATGTGTAAGAAATACATCCAGGTTGTCGTGTTTGCAACGATTCTGGGCGTGATGACCATTCCAGCCGGAGCCGGACTGGTCGCCTACTACCCGTTGGATGAGGGCGCAGGCGATGTGATCGTCGATGCCTCCGGCAATGGGCATGACGGCGCCGTGCAGAGTGGTCCGGCGACATGGATCGACGGGCAATCCGGGTTTGGCAAAGCCCTCTTCTTCGACGGCAGCAACCCCGCGAGGGGGTACGTCAATTGCGGCACCTGGAATCCCTCGGCGGCGACAGGCCAGTTGACGGTGGCGTTTTGGATCCAATACAACGGTACAAACGGTAATTACCAAGGGGTCGTCTCCAAGAGAGATGACTGGGACCCTGAGGCCGCCCCGCCCATGATGTGGTACATCGAATGCAATCAGACCAGTGGCGCGCTTGGGTTCGCCACCCGGGGCAGCTATCCACCCGGTGGAGGCACACCACCCGTGGGCCAGTGGGCCCATATAGCTGTATCTTTCGACGGAACAACGGCCACGACCTACGTGGATGGCGCGGAGATAGGGGGCGTTTCAGCCGATATAGGGGACGTCGATGTCGTGGGCTATGTCCGCGATTTCTCAGCAATGCTGTCAGGGCGCAATGGATGATCGACAGCACCGAACATACCGCGTACAGGATCACGGGGGCGTTAGGGAGGTGGCCTGCGCGCCGCTGCTGCCAACTCACTGCTGCTCCTTGATGGAAGGCGATCATGTGTGAGAGGTTGATCTGCTTCATTTCCGTGGTTCCCGCCCTAAGCGTGGGCACGAATACCGCCCCGGCAGAACCGGTGACGTACGATGATTCCGGGTAGCTGCGGGGAGAGTGTTGTCAGACAAGTCGAACTCAATTCAGTCAGGTCGCATTGCGGCTAATGGTAAGGAGTGAGTATCATGAGAACTCGAGCAGTCTGGTCGACGGCAGTCCTGTTGGTAGCATTCACGGCATTCAGTCCCAGCCACGCACAGGACGGAACGA
>CAYNQP010000171.1:0-7557 GCA_964399325.1 uncultured Pirellulales bacterium | reverse complement strand
CGGGCCCCGCTCGTTCCTGTGTATCAAGCTCGCCCCGCGTCCACCATCCGTAGGGGACGTCAAAGCGAGACCTCGCATACTCCTGCGGCAACCACGCAAATGGGCGGCATCGTCATCGTGCCCACCCTCGAAAGATCTGAGGACGCCCGTAAACTCGAAGAGAAGGACTTCGCCGGCTATCTCCTGGCCCACTTCAATGAGGGCGTGACAAAGGGAACGAACTTCCATCGCCCCAAGCACGGTGTGGTGACGTACCTGACGTGGGATGAGTTGAAAGCCGTCGCGGAACACTGGAAGGTGGACATCAAGTTGGACTAAGGCACTCTAACAGAACCGCGTAATTCGTCGCCAACAGATTGGAGAGCAGCCGATGATCAGGAACGCATGATGGATGTCGTCACGCTTTTCATACCGCATCCGCAAACGTCTTTGATTGAAGAGCCAATCGAAGGCCGCTTCCACAACATAGCGATACTCCCCCAGCCCACTGCCATGTTCGGTGTGGCGCTTGGCGATCAGCGGTGTGACTCTACGCTGCCGCAGAGGCTGGCGAATCCTTTCTTCGGCATCGTAGGCGCGATCGGCAAGCACTTCATCCGGACGCTTGCGCGGCCGACCCCGCCGTTGCTTGATGCTGGGAATCCCATCCACCAGAGCCATGGCCACTTCGGAATCATGAACGTTGGCCCCCGTGTGCTCAACGGCCAAAGGCGTCCCTTGCCCGTCCACGATCAGATGGCGCTTCGAGCCATTTGCGTCCCGATCCGTAGGATTCGGTCCAGTTTTCGTCCCCCCCCAAAGGGCGCGCACCGAACAACTGTCTATGGCAGAAGTTGACCCGTCGGCCGCATCGGCTCGACCCAATTCGTCCAGCAAGGCTTGCCGCAGGCACAGCCCATCTCCCGGGGCAGATACTCCCAGGGGGCGCCCGTCTTGAGCACGAACAGGATTCCGGTCAGATAGGCGCGATCCGAGATGCGGGGACAGCCTCTTTTGGGCTTGGGCGGCTCCAGAGAAGTATGTGGTTCGATGCGTTCCCACAGTTTGTCAGTCAGCAGCGGCTTGGCCATAGCAGCGTCCTCCATGACATCAGATTACAGGTCTATAGCTGGTGTCATATCGGATGGGACATTGCCGTTCCCCTAGGTTTTGTTAGAGTGTTTAGGGCACTGGAAGGTCGCTCGCATAAAGGGTTGCTCGAAAGTCGTGTGCCGGATACCATACCGGCACACGCGACGAATCGCGGCAGAAGACGTTCGCAAGAGTTAAACGGAGCCGAGGTGGGGGTGAGATTAAGATTATATACGAGTTACAGCACAAGCTGATTCTTAAAACACACGGGCTTAGTCATTGGAGATACGTAAAATGAGCCATTATCAGCACAAATTGTCGTTTCGCGAAAAAGCAGGGTACAGCTTAGGTGATGGGGCCGCCAACCTGGTTTTCCAGGTGCTGATGGCATATCAGTTCATGTTCTTTACGCAGATCTTGGGGCTCAGCCCCGGCGCAGCGGGGCTCTTGTTCCTGATCGGACGTTTCTTCGATGCCTTTACCGATCCGGCCATGGGTTTCGTTGCAGACCGTACCAGGACAAAATGGGGGCGCTTCCGCCCTTGGCTGGTTTGGTCGGCACTGCCCTTCGCCGGTATTTTCTGGCTGACCTTCACCAGCCCTGGATGGTCACCCACCGGACAGATGGTCTATGCCTACGTCATGTATTTCCTGTTGATGGCGATTTACACCGTCAACAATGTGCCGTATTGTGCACTGAACGGAGTCATGACTGGTGACGTGGATGAGCGCACCAGTCTTTCTACCTACCGGTTTGTTTGTGTGACAATCATCCAGTTCATCGTGCAAGGGCTGACTCTGCCGTTGGTTGCAAAATTTGGTCAGGGAGACGATGCCAAGGGATGGTCGATAACGATGGGAATTTTCGCGACTGCGACCATTTTTTTCTTCGTGATTTGTTTCTTCTCGGTAAAAGAACGTGTGACGCCCGACCCGAAACAGAAGTCTTCTGCCCGGCAGGACATGCTTGATACCTTTAGGAATCGTCCTTGGGTCATCCTTTTCAGTGCAACACTGATGATTTTCATCATGCTGGTGGTTCGCGGCGGATCACTGCCCCTTTTCGTGGAACACTTTGCCAACCGCGAGGCGCTGGGGGATTTTATTGGCTCCATGGGACTTCAGCGTGTCGATGGTGTTGCTCTGACCGGCTTCAGGAAGGTTCTGAATGCCTTTGGTCTTCTGGTGAAGTCGGATAACTCAAATGTGCACAGCGTGGCGTATGGCGTGTTCGGGATGCTGGGCACCTTTACCACCTTTTTAGGTGTACTGTGCTCCAAGCCCCTGTCAAAGCTCTTCGGCAAGCGCATGGTTTTCGTGGTATCGCTGGTGGTTACTACACTCGTGACCCTGTGGCTGTTCTACATTCCTGCCACGAGTATTCGGGCCATGATGTGGCAAAGTGCTTTGTGGGGTTTAGCGTATGGACCTACCGTGCCCTTGCTTTGGTCGATGATTGCGGATACTGCCGACTACTCGGAATGGAAGACAGGACGCCGTGCGACCGGATTTACGTTCGCGGGTGTCGTCTTTGCCCTCAAATTCGGTTTGGGTGTCGGTGGCTATATCCAAGGATTGATTCTGGGTAGGTATGGCTATGACGGGACTGAAGGAGCGGTGTTGACGGAGCGTGCCGTAGATGGTATTCGCGTTGCCTCTTCCGTTGCTCCGGCCGCTTTCATCATCGCTGCGGTGGCAATCCTCATATTCTACCCGATCTCCAAAGCATTGAATTATCAAATCGGTGACGAGTTGGCCCAACGGCGCCTTGAACGCAAAGAAGCATAAGGAAGATTCCCAGTGAATGAACTAACAGGTTGTATTCTAATGCTGTTTTCTATAAGTCTGCCAAGTGGATGGGTTCAATCCCCATCCACTTTTTGTAATCCCATCTTGCCGGGTTTCTATCCAGATCCCAGTATCTGCCGTGTGGGAGAAGACTATTACCTGGTGACCAGCACCTTTGAATACTTTCCCGGTGTCCCCATCTTTCACAGTCGTGATTTGGTGCGCTGGCAACAAATCGGTTACTGCCTGACCCGCCCCAGCCAGTTGCCCTTGGATAAGATGCGGGCCTCGGGCGGTATTTATGCCCCGACCATTCGGTATCACGACAGCACGTTTTACATGATCACTACCAATATGGATGGTGGCGGCAACTTCTACGTCACCGCCACTGATCCTTCCGGGCCATGGTCCGAGCCGGTTTGGCTGGACCAAGGAATGGATCCATCGCTCTTCTTCGATGACGATGGCACGGTGTATTACACCCGTCACGAAGCTGGAGAAAAAGGATATATTGCCCAGCAAGTCCTGAACGTGGAGACGGGAAAATTAGAAGGCGCCTTAAGAAGAATCTGGCCCGGTACCGGTGGCGTCTGGCCCGAGGGCCCGCACCTCTACAAGATCAACGACAAGTACTATCTTATGATCTCCGAGGGCGGCACCAGCTACGATCATTGCATCACCATTGCCTGTAGCGACTCGCCCTGGGGTCCGTTTGAATCGCATCCCAACAATCCCATCCTGACCCACCGTCACCTGCCTGACAATCCCATCCAAGCCGTAGGCCACGCCGATCTGGTCGAGACGCCGGACGGCTGGTGGTTGGTCTGTCTGGGCATCCGCCCCCAAGGCGGTCGATTTCACCACATGGGACGTGAGACCTTCTTGACTCCCGTGACCTTTAACGACGAGGGCTGGCCCGTGGTCAATGGCAATGGCACGATCTCACTGGAAATGCCAGCCCCGAAGTTGACACCTCACCCCTGGCGACCCGTCTCGACTCGGGATGATTTTAATGGCAAGGCGTTAGGCCTGCAATGGAACTACCTGCGCAATCCCATTGCAGCCAACTACTCCCTGGAGGCCCGTCCTGGATTCCTGCGTCTACAAGGCACGGCCGTGACACCGAGTGACCAAGATTCGCCCACCTGGGTAGGGCGTCGTCAGACGGATTTCCATTGCACGGTATCCACCCTCATAAAGTTCAATCCCAAGCATGACCATGAAGAGGCCGGCCTGACCGTACGCGGCAACGACAGACATCACTATGATTTGGCCGTGACCTCTCGACGGGGCAAACCGCACATTATGCTGCGTAAGGTGTTCAAAGGGCAACTCACCGAACCTATTGAGGTGCGAGAAATTGCACCTGGTTCGGTGACCTTGTCAGTCAAAGCAACTCCCTTAACCTATGAATTCCTCTTCAGCTCTGCCGACGGAGAAACGCATTCCCTGGGCACGGCCCCCACCAAGGACCTTTCCGTCGAAAGTATTGGTTTTGACTACGGCATGTGTTTTACCGGGGCCTATTTTGCTCTTTATGCCACTGGCAACGGCCAAACCGAAGTCACACCGGCCGATTTTGATTGGTTCGAATATCGCCCCCAGTGAGTGACCAGGACTCTCCCATCTGGGTGGGACGCCGTCAAACGGATGTTCTCTATGCGAGAGCTCAATATTCCCCTTGTACCGTCTCGATAACGGCCTCGAGGGCAGGTTTGGGCTGACACTGTCGGTCGAAGAGCGTGGGATAATCCGTCCGGCCACTGATAGGCCAGTAATTGCGCCAGGATTGGCCGTCATGCGCTGCCCAGAACGTGACCCGTCCGAACAGATTCCGATGCTTTTGGAAGAATGAGAAGAACTCGGCATAGCGCTTTGCCAGGTCCTTCTGAGCCGTGTCGGGAAGGTGGTCCGGATAGGGATTGACTTCCTTTTGTTTTTCTGCGTCGAATGACGAGAGAGGGACGACTTTGGAGTCGATAGGATAGAATGGAAGCACGCCCACATCCATTTCCGTTATCATCAACGGTACGCCCAACTGGCTTAAGGCCATGACGTAGCCTTCAACCACATCCAGGGTTGGGTAATCCAAAAACCAATGTCCCTGGATACCGACGCCGTCCACACGCACCCCATTGGCCTGCAATTTCTTGACGAGCCGGATGACCCCTTCGGTCTTGGGAGCGAATTCATAGTCATATTCGTTATAATACAGCTCGGCATCAGGATCACACTCGCGGGCAAACTCAAATGCCTTTTGTACATAGTCTTCGCCGATGATCTCCAGCCACTTGCATGGGCGGAAAGATCCGTCCTTCACAATGGCTTCGTTGACCACGTCCCAGCCATGGATACGTCCCTTGTAACGACCCATCACGGTGAAGATATGCTCTTTCATCCGTTCCAGGAGTGCCTCCCGGCTCAGGTCATTGCCCGTATCGTCCTGAAATACCCAATCGGGTATCTGGTGAAACCAGACCAAGTTATGGCCGATGATGTGCATGTGATGCTTTTCACCAAAGGCGACATACTGATCCGCAGCATCAAAGTTATACTGGTTCGACTCCGGATGTATTTCTTCCCATTTCATGATGTTTTCCGGCGTGATACTGTTGAAATGCCGGGCAACCAAGTCCATGGCTTCGGGTTCCTTGCCGCAGATCTGATCGACGCTGAGTGCTGCGCCGATATAAAAATGGTCTTGGAAAGCACCTTTCAAAGCAACGGTCTTGTCGGTTTGTTTCATGAGTGCTTCTCTTCAATTCTCTTGTTGACCTGTTCCAGTGTTCCGCTGAATGGGCCGGGCGTTTCCATTTTGATGGAAACCAGGGCCGCGGCGAACTTCAGCGATGGCGCCACGTCGTTCTCCAGTCTTTGCGAGAGGTAGGCGGCAAAGGTGGTATCCCCCCGCCCCGTCCTACCGGATACATTATTGTTGGAGAACTGTTCGTAATACGTGGTTCCGTTCACTCGGGCCAAGACACCGTCCGATTGGGTGATCAGAATTTCCGGGCAGCCCCACGATTCGATGACAACCGCGGCCTTTTCCAGGTCCTCGGTGCCGGTCAGAATACGGGCTTCTACCACATCGAGTTTCAGCCTGTCCATGATGCCTGCGATTTCCTGCTTGTTAGCGACATCGCTGTATTCAATCACACGGCTGGGCGTGACGTGTCTGACAAAGCTCTGCATGTCTGTCGACAGGCTGTATCCTCTGGATTTCAGCCCTTTGATCAGGTCCATGTCGAATTCAGTGTCAGAGATCCCGGCCAGGTGAGCACACTGGGTCTCCAACTCCGGCACGTCGGAGATGGAGATCAAACCGGCGGACTTGACCAGGGTTAGCGTGCGTTCATCCATGTTTTCCGACTCGTGCAACACACGGGAATAAGTGGTTTCTTCACTGGGAACGAGATAGGTGTCCACGCCAACATCCTGCATGGCCTTGAGGATAGACTCATCCTTGGGGGCCATTTTCACGACGGCGGCAACTTTCTTCCCAACGCGGGCGGCCACCATGGCGCCGCATAAGACCGCGCTGCCCGGCGCGATGTGGGGCTCACCTTCGAAGGGAATGATCTCGTCATAACACATGTGTCCCACGAAGGTAATATCATATTTCTTTGACATGAAGTCTGATTCCTTGTTGTTCGGATTCTCTATGAATTCATTCCGTCCGCGTCCTTTTTCCGATCATTTCAATAGTCCCGGGAAGAAGGGAATCAAATCTTCGGACGCAACGGTTTTGGACTTTGTCTTGGCCTGAATGTCTTTGACATGGTTCATGACTAGATGGGTCCAGACCGCGCCTGGTCGGGGATAAGCAGCCACGATATAGTGGGGTCCGGGTTCGGATTCTCCCGCTTCCCGTTCCATCTCTGCTCGGAGGTTGTCCGGCGTGATCATGGTGTTGGCGTAGTCGAAGACCACCCGGTCCATGTGTTTGTAAACCTCTTTGCTTTCTTCGACCATGCCGTAATAATCGAGAAGCTGGGCAAAGACATAATTGGTTGTTGTATACACGTCTTGTCCCTGTTCCGATTCAACAGGTTCGCCATTCTCCGTTTTGCACATGGCCCATCCCATAAAGGCCTTGTTGCTGTTATAGACTGTCTTCAAAATCTGCTTGGCGCGGTCTTCCGGGATGAGAGGCTCTTCTCCAATGGACAGCAGGTACCACAGGGCATCGAGCTGATTGGTCCAGACGTCGGTGTTGGTGTTTCCGGTTTTCGGATCGTAGCAGGTGACGTAATACTGGAGCTTTTCGCCTTTCTTGTTCTCCGCTTCCCGCCACAATTTATCGAGGGCTTCCCAGCCCTTGTCGAAGGCGGCTTGAATATGTGCTTCGCCCTCTTTGTCGCCCAGTATCTGTGCCATTTTGATCATGGCCTGACAACCGCCCAGAAACTGTGTGGCATCATACGCATCAGCACCAAACAGGACCAAATTATCGAAGGTGTTCTTCACGTCCTCCGGATAGCCTTCGGGAATTCCGTCATTGTCGAAATCGAGCTTCAAGAGCGACTCGAGACCGAACTTCAAGGTGTCCCAATTCTTCTTCAGAAAATCCATATCGCCTGTGAATTTCACATTGCGCAACACCCGCATCATCAGCTTGGGGAAAAGATCTACCCAGTAGTTGTTGTTGTACCAGGCATAATCACTCACATTGCGGAGAGGATGACCCTTGGGCATGGC
>CAYNQP010000170.1:0-7576 GCA_964399325.1 uncultured Pirellulales bacterium | reverse complement strand
CCAATGTACTGTGGTGCGAGGCATTTGGGTTGAACGCACGCCGCCGAACAGGTAACCTGGCATCCGGCACTGCTGTGATAGGCATTTGGAAGGTGTTCTCATGATTGGCGGTCCCAGAGAAACCAAACCGTTGACTGAAGAGTATGCACGCATCTTCGCGGCCGTCCTCGTTCTCGGCCCTTGTCTGGCCGTGCATGCGGCGTGGCAGCCGGCAGCCGGTCCCTTGATGACGAGGTGGGCCGCGGACGTGACGCCGGACAACGTCCACGCCGAGTATCCAAGACCGCAGATGGTGCGCAACGCTTGGCTGAACCTCAACGGCCTCTGGGACTACGCGATTCGCCCCAAGGACGAGGCACAGCCGCAGACCTTTGACGGGCAGATCCTCGTTCCGTTCCCTATCGAGTCGGCCCTGTCGGGTGTGATGAAACCGGTCGGTCCGGACAATCGTCTCTGGTATCGCCGGCGCTTTGAGATTCCCGACGACCGGCAGTGGACCGCAGGCCGAACGCACATCCTCCTCAATTTCGGTGCAGTCGACTGGGACACAACCGTCTGGGTCAACGGCAAGGAAGTCGGCGCCCACCAAGGCGGCTACGATCCCTTCACGTTCGACATCACCGACGCCTTGAAAGACAGCGGAGCCCAGGAGATCGTCCTGTCTGTGTGGGACCCCACCGACGCCGGCACCCAACCGCGCGGCAAGCAGGTTCGCAATCCCGGCAGCATCTGGTACACCGCCGTTACCGGCATCTGGCAAACGGTCTGGATCGAGCCAACTGCACCTCTCTACATCAAGTCGTTGAATATGGCGCCGGATGTCGATGCGGGAGTCCTCCGGCTCAACGTGGAAATCGGCGGCCACCCGACCGATCCAGACAACCTCGCCATCGTGGCCCAGCTTCCGGGACAAATCCCGTCCAGACCACGTCCCGGTGAGAAGCGGACAGGCATCGTGCAAGGCGCCATCGGCGCGACATTGGAGATTGTCCTGGAAGACCCCAATCTCTGGTCGCCGGATTCGCCCAGTCTCTACGATCTGGACGTGATGCTCTGCGAGGAAGCGGGAAGGGTGGAAACCCCGGGAGGCGTGATTGTTCGGTGGGGTTCCATCGACGAGGTCCGCACGTACTTCGCGATGCGCAAGATCGAGATCAAGAAGGACAAGGCCGGGATCAACCGGCTGTTCCTGAACAACAAGCCTTTGTTCCAGTATGGTCCGCTCGATCAGGGCTGGTGGCCGGACGGGCTGTACACCGCCCCGACCGATGAGGCGCTGCGGCACGACATCGAGGTGACTAAGCAGCTTGGCATGAACATGGCCCGCAAGCACGTCAAGGTCGAGCCCGATCGCTGGTACTACTGGTGCGACAAGCTCGGCCTGCTGGTGTGGCAGGATATGCCCAGCGGCGACAAATACATCGGCGACGACGACCCGGATATCCAGCGCTCGCCGGAGTCGGCCCAGCAGTTCGAAACGGAACTGGCGGCGCTCATCCATAGCTTCCGCAACCATCCGAGCATCATCATGTGGGTCCCCTACAACGAAGGATGGGGACAATGGGATACGACCCGCATCACCAAGTGGATCAAAGAGCTTGACCCGACGCGCCTCGTCAATAATACCAGCGGCTGGACCGACCGCGGGGTCGGCGACGTCCACGACATTCACAGCTATCCGGGTCCGGCCGTGCCGCCACTGGAAGAGACGCGTGCGATCGTGCTGGGCGAGTTCGGCGGCCTCGGCCTGCCGGTCAAAGGCCATACCTGGCAGGACGAGCGGAACTGGGGCTATCGCAGCTTCACCAGCCGTGATGAGCTGACGGACGCCTATCTGGCCTTGATCCGCAACCTGCGTTTGCTCCTGGCCGACGGCCTGAGTGCAGCCGTATACACACAGACGACGGACGTAGAGATCGAAGTCAACGGCCTGATGACGTATGACCGGGCCATGATCAAGATGGACGCCGACAAGGTGCGTGCGGCCAGCGAGAAGCTTTACCTGCCCCCACCGGTCGTCGCAACCTTTGTCCCCACCTCGCGAGAGGAAGGCCGGCCTTGGCGCTACACGATGGCCAAACCCGCCGACGGCTGGGAGCAACCCGATTTCGATGACACGGCTTGGCAGACCGGCAGGGGTGGCTTCGGCACCGAGAGTACTCCGGGAACGGTCGTGCGGACGAAGTGGGATACGCCGGACCTGTGGATTCGCCGCAGTTTCGATCTGGCCGATGTCGATTTCGCCGAGTTGTGCCTGGCGATACACCACGACGAAGACGCCGAGGTCTACATCAACGGCCGGCTCGCCGCCAGGCTTCAGGGCTACACGAGCAGCTACGCACGCGTCCCGCTCGACGCAGACGCAAGGACTTCCCTGAAGAAGGGTCCCAACCACCTGGCCGCTCACTGTCACCAAACCCAGGGCGGCCAATACCTCGACCTCGGCCTCGTCGAAATCAAAGAGCAATCAGAGAAATAGACGGACCTCGGCGGCAATGCGCCGCACGAGCGTCGTAAAGCTTGACAAGGGCGGCTCGGCTCGTAAAAATGGGCTCGCTTCTCTGGTGAAAACCATGATGCACTTGTGTCGGCGGTCAAGGTCGCAGCCTGACACTTCTGTCCAACGTTGCGACCCTAAGCATCTTCTCGGTAAAGGGATAGAAACATGGCACTACTGTTGGGATACGACGTCGGAAGCTCCTCGATCAAAGCCACGCTCATGGACGCCGGGACAGGCAAGGTCCTCGCGTCGGCGACTTCGCCGGACCAAGAGTTGGAGATTGTCGCCAAACAGGCCGATTGGGCCGAACAGGACCCGGCGACCTGGTGGGAGCACATCACACTGGCCACGCAGAAAATCAAGGCCGCCGCTCAGTTCGATCCCGCCGACGTCAAGGCCATCGGTATCTCCTACCAGATGCACGGCCTGGTCCTCGTCGACAAGAACAACGAGGTGCTGCGCCCTTCGATCATCTGGTGCGACAGTCGCGCCGTGCAGATCGGCCAGCAAGCCGCCGAGGCCATCGGCGCCGACAAGTGCCTCAAGCGCCTGTTCAACCTGCCGGGCAATTTCACCGCGTCCAAGCTCAAGTGGGTCAAGGACAACGAGCCCGACATCTATGCCAAGATCGACAAGATGATGCTGCCAGGCGACTTCGTCGCGCTGAAGATGACCGGCCAGATCAAGACCACCCCCTCGGGCCTGTCCGAAGGCATCATGTGGGATTTCGAGGGCGATGAATTGGCGCAGTTCGTCCTCGATAATTACGGCATCGCCGGCGATCTGGTCGCCGACACGGTCCCGACCTTCTCCGTTCAGGGCGAGCTGAGCCAGGCCGCTGCTGACGAACTGGGCTTGGCGGCCGGCACGAAGATCAGCTATCGAGGTGGCGACCAACCCAACAACGCCCTGTCACTGAGCGTGCTGGAGCCGGGCGAGATCGCTGTCACAGCCGGCACCTCCGGCGTCGTCTACGGCGTCACCGACCAGAAAAACTACGACAAGAAGTCACGCGTCAATGTCTTCGTCCACGTCAACCACACCGAGAAGAAGCCGCGCTACGGCGTCCTGCTGTGTCTCAATGGCACCGGCATCCTCAATAGCTGGCTCAAACACAACTTCGCCGGCGGCGCGGGGCTGGACTACCCGCAGATGAACGAGCTGGCCGCGACGGTACCGGTCGGCTCCGAAGGTCTGGTCATCCTGCCCTATGGCAACGGGGCCGAACGCACGCTGGAGAACCGCAACATCGGCGCGTCGGTGCATGGCTGGAACTTCAACATCCACAAGCAGGCCCACTTCCTCCGCGCCGCCCAGGAGGGCATCGTCTTCGCCCTGAATCACGGCCTGGAGATCATGCGCGACATGGGCATCAAGCTCAAGACCGTCAAGGCCGGCAATGCCAACATGTTCCTGAGCCCCTTGTTCGCCGAGGCCTTCGCGACCCTCAGTGGCGCCACGGTCGAGCTCTACAACACTGACGGCTCCCAAGGCGCCGCCCGCGGCGCCGGCATCGGCGCCGGGCTCTACCAGAAACCCGAAGACGCCTTCATTGGCCTCAAACCCGTCCGAACGGTGGCTCCCAACAAGAAGCTCACCGAAGCCTATCGGCAGGCTTACGCCAACTGGGAGAAAGTCCTCAAACAACAACTCTAGCCGAGGAGAATGAGATGTTGCGCCATATCGCGACCACGGTGACATTGCTTTCGGCCGGGGCCGCGGAGAAAGACGGCGCATTCGAGATCCGTGTGGAATTGCGGCGACTCCTTGCCTATTTCGGTCTCAATTGAGTACGGCGTCACCAGACATCACCAGCTATCATATGCCAACATACAAACGGCGGTACGATACTTGTGTGTCCATCCAATCTCGAAATCCTGGCGTATGAGTCCACTCCGTTGGGGATACTGTGTTTGCGTCGTCGTGAGTTGCTCAGTGAACCCGGGACGGTGGTGACGGAAGTGACCTTGAACCATGAATTCCTGATGAGCAGCCATCATACCGCCTCGGAACGGGCCTTGGCCTCGTTGGCATTGGACATGGTTGGGAATCAAGATGTCCAGGTGCTGGTGGGCGGTCTGGGACTGGGATACACGGCGTCGGAAGTCCTGGCCAGTGATCGGGTGGCCAAGGTTGAGGTGGTGGAGTTGTTGCCGCAAGTGATCGCCTGGCTCGATCGGGGGCTGATTCCTTTGGCAGAGTCCCTGCAGGGCGATCCCCGTTTGCACGTCTCGCAAGGTGATGTCTATGCACGCCTCCGGCACCCGCCCACCAGACAGTTCGATGCGATCTTGATCGATGTCGATCATTCCCCTGAGGATCATCTTGCCGGGGCGAATGATTCGTTCTACACGGAGACCGGATTGCAGCGAGCCAAACGGCATTTGGCCCAAGACGGCGTCTTAGGCGTATGGTCGTATGCCAAGAGTTCGCCCTTTGCTGATGCCTTGCGGCGCGTGTTTCGCGAGGTACGCATCGAGCCGGTGACATTCGGCAACGTGCACATCAATGAAACGGTGACGGATTGGCTGTTCTTCGCCCGGGGTTAGCAGTCTCGCAAGGCGGGGCTTGGCCACCCTCCAACACTCCGTTCGTCCAACCTAAATCGTCCGCATCGGGTCGGGGCGCACGTCGGGCTCACATGGAAGTCGGTGAACCGAACGCTCTGCTGCTACAGCTTGTCCAGGTGAGGCGTCTTAATGATCGGATTGCCGTGACAGGCCAGCTCGCCATAGCCCTGGTCATCGGTCATCATCAGAATGACATTCGGCCTGCTCGCCGCCAGCCCGGCGGTCCCGGCGCGCGAAGCGCGGCATCAGAGCGGCCACTCCTGCCAAGCCCGCGGCCTTGACGAAATCCCAACGCTTCATCGTCTCCATACATTCTGCCTTTCCGCTCTCCGGGCACACACATTCCGACCTTACCCGATCGACCAGATTCCGTTGAGCACGAAGCCGACAGTCTCGCGGAGCAGCACCTGCCCCCCTGGATTCCGCTTTCAACGCCCTTTCGATGTCATGTCTCCTAGTCGGTGGGCCAAGGCCCACTCCGCACCACTATTCAGAAACGTACTTGATCGGACGCCGTCGGGCAATCGCGTTGAGGGAGAACTCAACCGCTTTGCGCTCTTCGTATTGCTTCTTATTCTTCCACATTCTATCCAGGAGTAACTTGCTCGCCAAGAACTCAAGCGTCTCTGCGAAGACAGCGTTCACACCTGGTACAACTTGACCCAATGTCTTTGATAGTATGACGGCCATAGTCACGGCACCCATGCCCTCACGGACAATAGGCTTATGCCACAGCTTTCTCAAGGTAACGTTGATCCTTGATCCCGACGGAGGAGTCACTGCCGACAAGTACAATAGATAGTGATGCAAGGCACTTGCCAATGCCCTGAGATTCTCATAGGTTCCTTCGCCATCTTGGCAAAGGTTCATCTTACACCTGAAGTATTCTTTGGCTTCGTCAGAGTCAAGGTGTTTCTCGAGCACGTCTTTCCAACCAACTAGAGAGAGATTCTTGAAATCGAGCTTGTAGCCTCCTATCGAAAACGGCGGTCGTGATGTCAAGTCATCGATAAACTCGTCCACTATCTGAACAACATACTCCGTGGCTATCGAGGCTTGTGGCGGCCGCACAATTGGCGAGACGATCATTTGGTAAGTTCTGCTGAACTCAAGCGAAACATTGCTCGCATATGCCATACGTGCGGCTTCACGAAGGTAATCCGAGGAACGCCGTACAACCTGAGCTTGTCGAGCAGGGCAGTCCAGATAGCTGAGTATCGTAGCCCTTGTTACTCCCGAAAACCCGTCTATCTCTATCCGCTTACCATAGAGAGGATCTTCCAGCATAACTCTCTCTGCTTCTTCAATAGCTATATCAACAGGATTCGACCGCAACTTCTTTGTCTCAAACAAGAGCGAGGCTTCTTCGCGGAAAGATTCGACGAAAGTGCGAATTCTCTTCGCGTGACCAAACTCAACAAGTTGAATAGGAGGAAATGCTCTATCCAAGAATCTGGCATAGCGGAGCCCTCCCTCCTTCTCAGGAATCGTTGCAGGCTGCCCAGAGTCACGAGATGCAAAGTAGTGGTCCTCGAAACTCGCACCAAAGCCAGTTGAGGGCGCAGCGACAATGGGCCGACCGTCATTGAGAAATGAGAATGTCTCGTATTCATTGGCTCTCTGAAGTCGTTGGAATTCCTTGTTGTGGAGCAGAAATGTCATGGGAACATACAATCGGTTTGCGAAGAGCGTCATCAGGCGTAGTCGCGAAGCCAACTCCTCATAGGGTATTGGTTTGACAAAGTCTAAAGGAGCAGCAAATGAAAAGAACTCATCTAATTGGTTTACTTTCACGCGCATGATTAGTCCTTTAGAGTATGCACCGCACACCATCCTATTGTCTGCAAGTCTCCGCTTCAAGTCGGGTAGCGGCCTTGTTCGCACGGTGTCAAAACGCAACAATGGAATCGGTGTGCAATGCACGCCCTACACGACTAGAATGGGATTTCATCGTCAGGGGGCCCCTTAGGTTTTGGGGGCTCGTTCTTCAGAACAAGTTTGTCCTGGTTATTGAGAAGCCAATGCTCGCCAGTTTCACTGACAGAATATACAACGTACTCATAACCATCCATGTCGCGAGCTGTATCAGGTCGGGCCATACTCTTTTGAACAAGGCCTCTGAGGCCCATACTTACAGCAATATCAGTGAAACCAGCCTTATTCATATCGTGCTTTATGTTCTGAGCAGAGACGCCGCCCGTCGATATGAAAGTATTTTGCATGATCGTGACAAGCGCGACCATTTCATGCTGATTAAGTCCTTGCGTATCGGCTATTGGGGATATGGTCGAGACCTTGCCAATTTCTTCTTGCTTATTCAGTATGGCACGGATTCGAGTGGATATATCATTCTTAAGCTTCTGAAAATCCTGTGGCGACTCAGTCTTATACTGAATGATGCTTCTATGCTGAACATCGAATGGGAATCTACTCGTCCGGCTCTCTGAGCAGACTAGGCTCTGTCTGAAAACTCATTTGGTGGCCCATTTAAGGTACTGTTGAATGA
>CAYNQP010000169.1:0-7615 GCA_964399325.1 uncultured Pirellulales bacterium | reverse complement strand
AATCTGATGACCGACCGCGACACGGATCGAAGCTGGCCGCACATGATCTACGACGTCGGCACGACCATCACCATGGAGGCCTGGGACGTCAAGTACAAACCTAACCTGGACTGGAACCACGCCTGGGGAGCCGCCCCGGGCAATATCATCCCGCGCTATCTGATGGGTATCGAGCCCATTGAGCCGGGCTTTGCCAAGGTGCGCATCAAGCCGCAGGTCGGTTCGCTCGAAAGCGGCAGTATGGACCTGCCCACGATTCGCGGCACGATCCACGCCGATTTCACCTCCGTGAAGGACCAGTCGTTCTCGCTGAACGTCCGTACGCCGGCCGGCATCGAAGCTGTGGTCTGTCTCCCGCGATTGGGCAGCCACAAGCCCGAGGTGGTGATAGACGGACAGATCACGCAAGGAACGCTCACGGGCGAGTTCGTCGTTCTCGACAACATCGGCCCCGGCGTCCACCGCTTCGAACGTTCCATCGCCCCCGCCGGAGAGGATTGAGTAGGACAGCCACACCGGCTATTTCGCCAGCTCTCCGAAGCGATTGGCGATAGCCAGGGCCGGGTCAATCGGCACATCGACACCGGTAATTCCCTTGGGAATATCAATCGTCGGACGGGACACCAGATCTGTGCCCTTGAACTGCGGCAGCCACTGCCGCTGGGCCTCCAACATTTCGCGCGTCATGTCCCGGGCCTCTTTCAGAGTGCAGACCGCCGAGGTCAGCGGGTCCAGCGCGATCGCCTGCATCGCACACTCAGGATCACCGGTCAGCGCCGCCTCGACCGCCAGATCCTGCACCGTGACGTTGCTCTGATTCAAGGCGGCGCACTGGGGCGGCAGGTCGCCGACCGTCACCGGGTGCAACCCCTGCGAATCGACGAATACCGGCACCTCGACGCAGCAGCCCTGCGGCAGATTGGTGATATAGCCATCGTTGCGCACGTTGCCGTTCAGTTTGAAGGGCCGGCCTGTTTCGGCGGCTTCTAGAATATACGAACAGTATTCGACACTGCGATTCTCGATCTTCGCGGACTCGGTCGCCAGGTAGTCGACCCTCTGATATTTCTCCGCGAGCATCTTGCAGTAGTGGTAGTAGGCCCCGGAGGCGCCGCCGAAGTCGGGCTGATCGCAGTACAGCTTCAACGCCCTCTTGCTGCTGCGGAACCACGGGACGTACTCCGACAGATGCCCCGTACTCTCGGTCATGAAATAGCCGAAGTGCCGCATGACCTCGCAGCGCACCTTCTCATTGACGTAGTATTCGGGCTTCTCGATGTTCTCTTTGAGGATCGGGTACAGATCGCGACCGTCACGTTTGTCCGTCAGTAAAAGGAACCAGGCCATGTGATTGATGCCCGCGCAGAAGAAATCGATCTGGTCTTTGGGGACATCCACGTACCGGCTGATCAGATCCAATGTCGTCTGCACGCCGTGACAGAGGCCGATGAACTGAACGTCGGCCACGCATCCCAGGGCCGAACAGTTGGCCCCCATCGGATTGGCGTAGTTCAGCAGAATCGCGTCGGGGCACAGTTCATCCATGTCCCAAGCCATCTCGGCCAGCACCGGAATCGTGCGCAGAGCGCGAAAGATCCCGCCCGGGCCGAGCGAGTCGGCGATGCACTGGTCCACCCCGTATTTCAGTGGAATTTCATAGTCCAGCTTGAAAGCATCCACGCCTCCGACCTGGATCATGTTGATGACGTAGTCCGCTCCGTCCAGCGCCTCGCGGCGATTCAGCGTGGCCGTGACCTTCGCGGGGAGCTTGTTCTCCTTGACAACCTTCTTGACGAAAGCCTCCATCTTGTCGAGCTTAGGCCCGGTCCGGTTCATCAGGCAGATCTCACTGTCCTGCAATGCCTCCGTGGCCAGAATGTCCATAGTCAAAGTCTTGCAGAAAATGAGACTTCCCGCTCCGATCATGGCGATCTTCGGTTTAGGCATGGTGCTACCTCCCAACTCATCCGCTATTTCAGCAAATTCTCGAACAGGTACAAGCCGCCCTTGCCCGGGGCGACCACGTCGATGTCCCCGTCGCCGTCGATATCGGCGGCAGCAGTGTTGATCCCGAAACCAACAAGGCCGCCTTCGGACATCGTGTGGCGCGTCCACTTGCCTGTCGATTTGTCAAGGTCGTAGCAGTAAACGCGGAGGGGCTCGTTGCCGCCGGGATCGTGACCGTTATGAGCATGATAGCGTTTGCCGGTGACAAGCTCGTCCCGGCCGTCATTGTCCAGGTCGGCCAGGAGCATGTAGTGAGGCTGCGACCAGGATTTGTCGATCAAGACCTTCTGCCAAGTGCGATTGCCTTGCGGGTCGCATCTCTGCTCCAGCCAGAAGACGCCGTAGTCGTGGCCCAGGCCCCAGATGATGTCGGAATCGCCGTCTGCATCCACGTCGCCGACCAGGATCGGGATACTCGCGTATCCGAGTTCAAATTCCGGACGCCACGTCCAGCCGCCATCGGCGGTCTGTTCGAGCCAGCCGTTGGGAGTCACGATATCGCAGCGGCCGTCGCGGTTGACGTCTCCGGCACCGAGGCCATGTCCGGCCGCCTGTTGAGGCAATGGGTGTTTCTCCCATCTGACATCGTGCGGGGCCGAGGCATCCCGGTGGAACTCGTACCAGGCTGCCTGGTTCATGATGTTGGGCAGAATGTCCGGCTGCCCATCCCCGTTGACGTCTACCGCCATAGCCGTCTCCATGTTGCCCGGCTCATCGACGTCGATAACCTCCCAGGGACCGCCGCCCTGGCCCGGGTTGCGCACCCAGAAGACTTTCTTATTGTGCCAGGCCGCACTGACAATATCGGTCCAGCCGTCCCCATCCACATCCATCGGCAGGTCCGCAAAATCGTGGTAGTACCCCCCTTCCTCCTTCACCTCGCGGACGAAACGCTTCTCCCAGGATGGGGCTTCATACCAGAAGCCGCCGCAGAAGATATCCAGCTTGCCGTCGCGATTGACATCGAGAAGGCCCGCCGGCTCGAAGCGGGACTGGGCGTTGATCGTGTGCAACTTGAAGCCAAGGCCCACTTTCAGCGGCGGCACGTTCGCATCGGCGGCGAGCGCTTCGTTAGCCGGTATCACCAAGCCAAGCGCATACGCAACAGCAAGCACCGTACACAGGCTGACTACGCGTTGAGGTTGCATCTGTGCTCCTTATGTGAATGGACACTGTATTGCGGATCGTCATATCCGCCAGGGACTTCGCATCGCGCAGGCGAGCAGGCGATCCGCCTGGGGATCATCGGTGAATCGCTCCGCCGCCGAGGCTGTCGCTCGCAGAAACACCCTCCGTGTAAAACTCCTTCGATTGGCCATACTGCCTCCCAACCACAAAAGGCCGCTGATTTCAGACGCCAACAACTATAGTACAGGCGATCTCGCCCCCAGGCAACGGTCCCTCCCCGGCCATTTCGCGACCAGATTTTTCGTTGACAGGCCAACCGGCAGGGGCTAACATTTGGCTGTCAGATGCGGCTGTAACTCAATGGTAGAGTGCTACCTTCCCAAGGTAGATGTTGTGGGTCCGAGTCCCATCAGCCGCTTTTCCGCTTTCCTTCGCCTGTTTCCGACGGGGGCGATTTGCCCTACCGTGTGTCCACAAGATATCCCGTAATACCTCTGCCGGCGTCATCGTCCGGATCGAACAGGTGGAGGCGGGCTGGATCGATGTGGAGGGGAACCTCGTCGTCGATGTGCAAAAGGGTGTGCGGGCCAGCCGTGATGATGCATTTTTCGCCCGACCGTAGTTGCATGTGTACGTCCGTTCGAGAGCCGAGCGGCTCGAACGAGGTAATCTTGCCCCAGAGGGCATTGCCCGGCTGGACCGGCTCTATGGAAATGTCGTGCGGCCGGATGCCGACCAGGACGGTCCGGCCTGCGTGTTCGGCCAGGCGCAGGTGTGCACGCAGGTCGAAACTCTCGCCTGCAATCTCCAGAGAAAGCGAATCGTTCTGCTTTAGAACACGGGCGGTCAAGAAATTCATGGCCGGCGTGCCAAAGAAACCGGCCACGAACCGATTAACCGGTTGATTGTAGATCTCGTCCGGAGAGCCGACCTGTTGCAGGCGGCCGTTGCGCAGGACGCAGATACTTTGCCCCAACGCCATGGCCTCGGCTTGATCGTGTGTGACGTACAGAGTGGTCGTGGCTAATCTCTGATGCAGAGCTTTCAGCTCGGAACGCATGGTTCGCTGCAATGCCGGGTCGAGACTACTCAGAGGCTCATCAAAGAGAAAGGCGGCCGGCTCGCGGACAATCGCCCGGCCCAGGGCAACACGCCGACGCTCCCCCCCCGACAAGGCGGCAGGCTTTCGATGCAGAAGACCACCGATACCCAGCATGTCCGCCGTGGCCACAACACGCTGCCTCACCTCGGTCTCCGACAGCTTTCGCATCCGCAGGGCGAAGGCCATATTTGCGTAGACATCCATGTGAGGATAGAGGGCGCCATCCTGGAAGACCATCGCCACATCCCGGTCTCTGGGCGATACGCCGGCCATCGCCCTGCCGGCAATGTGAATCCCACCCGAGGTGGGCGTCTCCAGACCCGCGACCAGCCGCAGTGTGGTCGTCTTGCCGCAACCGCTGGGGCCCACGAGAACCATGAACTGGCCGTCAGGGACGTCCAGCGTCAGGTCGCTAACCGCCGCAACGCGACGATCATATATCTTGGTGATCTTCTCAAGTACAATAGAAGCCATGTCACTCGCTTGAAAGGGTAATCAGACCGGCTTGAGTCTCACCCGTGACCGGGCCCGCGCGAGAAACGCCAAGCTGGCCCCGACATAGACAGCGAAATTGAATACCATCCAGGTCGTGGCCGCACCAACGCCGCGCAGCCCTCCCCGGATCCAATCATAGTTGGGCAGCTTCCCTTTGTCGGACGTCGCTGCCGTGATGACAACGGCGTGGACGACCGGGTTCATATCCATGTACAGTGCGAGCAGGTCACCGTCGCTATGAACCGCCAGCACAGCGAGCCCCAGCAATGCGGGCATAACCGCCCAGATACCGGCCGCCAGCGCCACGTTGGCAATCACGGCGGTGGTCGTATGCTTGAACCGCGTGCTGAAGTACAGCCCTGTCGCACAGAGAAACACCGTGACCCAGCCGACAAGTATCCCGAACTGAAAGATCGCGACGGGATGAATGTAGCCCAGCAGAGAGAAGACAATCACGTGCCCGAACAAAAGCCCCCATGCGGGCAGGCACTTGCGAAGAGCACCGAGAAGCTTGCCCCAGACAATTCCCCCGTTGCTGACGGTCGTGGTCAGCAGGATCGGCCAGGCTTGCGATTCCTTCTCCGTCGTGATACAGGTTGCCGGAAGGACGGCCGTAATCAGCATCCCCAGTCCGGCATAGACGAGAACATAGGCAGCCTGCAACTCGCGCTCGCGTAAGGCGTTCTCGCGCGCGCAGAGGATGTACGTCAGCACCAGCAACCCCGCCGCCGCGACCGCCGCAATCACCCGGCCAATGGTCAGTCTGCCGAACAGCGGGGACCGACGCTCTTTCCAAAACACGGGCGGCCCAACTACGCGTCGAATGCGGCCTCGCGACGTGCCGTCGGCGGTCTCGATCTTTCGACGGCCCGACAGCAGGCCGCTTTGGCCCGTCGCCTGGCGCAAAGCCGCCTTCCGGACAAAGATCGTCGCCAGCAGCAAGAGCAATGCTGAACAGCCCAAAGTAATCCCGCAATGGATCGGCCACACGGCAAAACGTATCCGGGCGCCGGACATCAGCCAGTCGGTGGCATTGCCCAACCCCAAATAGGGATTGAAGTAGCAAAGCACATGTATGATAGCACGCTCCGAGGCGACCCGGTGGAACAGGAGCGCCGCCAGCAGCGGCAACAGGACAAAAAGCACCCCGCCGGTCAGAAGGGTCCTGATGATGACGACATAGGCCCGGCGCGTGAAGATCGAGAAGAACAGGCTCAAAGAACCGTAGAAGATCGCGGTGGTCAGTGTGACACATAGCCCGCAGAGTAGATAGTCCCAGGGGACGCCGCCAAAGACCCGAACAATCGCCAGCATGGGCAGCGAAATGGCCAGCAGCAGCGCCACCTGCAGCAGCTTGCTAAGCAGCTTGCCGAAAACGATCTGGAAGCTGCCGACCGGCGTGGTCATGAGCAGCCCCAGCGTCCGATGGTAGATCTCATCGCTGATGGCGGCACTGAGCATAACGATGGCCAGCAACTGGGAAGCGAGGAACTGAAACCATACAACGAATAGGATGATAGTCTGTCCAGCCTGGCCCATACGAGAGGCCTGAAATACGCTCGAACTGCCCTTGGGGACCTCATCCATCCAGATGAGAGTCAGCAGCAACATGAAGGCCATTACGTAAATCCAGCGGAGCAGATAATTGCGGCGCCGGCGGCTCGAAACCCGCAGCTCCTTGTCGAAGATCGGTCCCGTCAGCCACGAGAGACGCAAGACGCGCGCACATGAATCGAATACGATGCTACTCATTCACACTCCCGAGTGACAGCGGACGGTCAGAAGAGATGTCCCCATATCCGCCCACAGTCATATTGGCCTTGAGAGAGTATACGGCTCCACGCGTTCTTTCGCAAGGAAGCAGGGCCGTCCATATGCCTTAGAACACGTTCCTTCGCAGGCGATGCTTGGCGCGATAGAAAAAGAGCAAACCGACACTGATATAGACCGCCGCGGTGACGGCAAGGATATATGTCATGCGCCCCACGCCAAATTCACTCTGACCGAAACCGAGCACGGAGCGCTCGCCGTACCGTAGCATACCCAGTGCCGCCCCTCCGTTCTCGCGGCCTCCCGCACCCGCCAGGACCAGTTGCGTCTGGATGGCCGGATGAGTCACCATGTACTTCACGAACGGGTCGCCCCGACCCCCGACCAGGCTCAGCAGACCGGCCAGTACGGGACCGACCGCCCACAGCCCCAACATCAAGCCGAAGCTGGCCACCACGGCCGACGTCGTGCGGGCAAAGCGCACGCTGAAATACAGACCGGCCCCCGTGATAAAGCACGTCAACCAGGCCACGACGATGAGCAGATGAAAGATGGCAATCGGGTGAATGTACCCCACGAGCGTGAACAGTATCACGTGCCCGGCCAGGAGGCCCCAAACAGGCAGGCACCGCCGGAACGCACTGACGGCCTTGCCGAGAAGGATATCCCAGTCATCCAGCGAAGTCGCCAGCAACAACGGCCAGGTTTGCGACTCCTTCTCCGTCGTGATGCGTGTGGCCGAGAACACCGTAGTGACGATGATACCTATGAAGACAAAGAGCAGGCCATACGAAACATGCCAGAACTCTTCATCCAGAGACCCGTTGAAGTAGCCCGCAGCATAGGTTGCCAGGAGTGTGAAGAGGGTAGCGGCCAGGCCAATGTAACTATTGCGGTGGTCCACACCCTGAATGAACGGCGCCCGCAATTCCTTCCAGACCACCGCTGGGCCCACAACGCGTTTGACCTTGCCCTCCAACAACGGCTCCAGCCTCGACGTGGCGCTGCGGCGCTGCTCGGCACGCACCTTTCGACTTCTCGACGCCAGGTCAAGCTGCCCGGTGATCTGACGCAACGCCACCTTTCGAACGACCTTTGTCGACCAGGCCAAGA